>NZ_AQPL01000402.1:0-9156 GCF_000395345.1 Cupriavidus sp. WS
AAGGCGGGCCGGCGCCGGCACTCCGGCCCGGGGCATGCCGGGCGCGGCGCACAAAGCGTTGCCGGGCGCACCTGAAAAGGATTTCTAAAACAACCTGGTGAAAACCCTTGACTATCTACCTACAGATAGATAAGATTCGTCTCATGGATGCGGCGCCACGGTAACGGCAGTGCAGCAAGGCCCACCCGGCACCGGCGTCCAGTGCAGCAAACAGCAACAAAGACGGAAGTCATTTTTTTTGCCCTGCTTGTCTACCTATCAATAGATAAAGCGCGAATCGGGCAAGACGGACGGCTTCCCGGATAAATCCCGGTCCCCGCGGCCAGTGCAGACCCCCGGACCCATGCTTCGATTGGAGAACATCATGAACGCCAAGCTTCTTGCCAAGTCCCTGCTCACCGCCGCCACCCTTGCCGCGGCTTTCGCCACCGGCGCCGCGCAGGCCGGCACCGTCCCCGCCGACAAGTACGGCTACAACTACCGCGTGCGCGACGCCTATACCGACGGCGCGCGCAGCGGCAAGTTCGACCCGTTCACCGAAGGTGCCCGCACCGGCAAGTTCGACCCGTTCACGGAAGGCGCGCGCGCCAGCACCGTGGCCGGCCTCGACCGCAGCGGCGTGTCGGCCGAACCGGCCCGCAGCGCTGATCCGTACACCGACGGCGCCCGCATGGTGGCCGGCCTCGATCGCAGCGGCGTATCGGCCGAGCCCGCCCGCAGCGCCGACCCGTACACCGACGGCGCGCGCGGCAACGGCAAGCGCAACCCGTTCTACGACGGCGCCCGCAGCGGCAAGGCCGATCCCTACCTCGACGGCGCCAACGCCTGAGGAACCCGGCGGCAGGCAGGACAGCGCCTGACGCCGACCCCGATTCACCCCGTCGCGCCGCCCTGGCGGCGCGCGGATACCAGGAGCGCATCATGAGCCGTTGGCAGAGTTTCCGTCTGCTGGCAGGCTGGGCCCTGGTCTGTGTCGCCAGTGGCTCGATGGTCACTCTGGTAGCGCAGACTCTTC
This sequence comes from Cupriavidus sp. WS, assembly GCF_000395345.1. Taxonomy (NCBI): domain Bacteria; kingdom Pseudomonadati; phylum Pseudomonadota; class Betaproteobacteria; order Burkholderiales; family Burkholderiaceae; genus Cupriavidus; species Cupriavidus sp. WS. Next base: position 1,016 of record NZ_AQPL01000402.1, read on the forward strand.
CCGCCTGACCTGCCTCGCCGCAGTCCCCCGACGGCGTGCCCTTTGCCGGCACGCCGTTTTTCTTGCGCCATTCTTTCGGCGCGGCGAATCCGTCGCGCGTTTTCCCGCCTCCTGGCCTGCGCGGGCCTGCCTCGTGATCCACGGAAGGCGCGTTCCGTGTTCCGCGCCGGGAACGTGCCCGGCGCGGAATGGGGGGGCGCGCGTGATCGCCGTCCCCGGCCGCGGCCGGCCCGCCCCAGGGTAAATTTCCGCGGCGCGCTGCCGTTATCCCCCGTAGGCGACCGGCGCAAAGGCAGCGCCGGCGCGACCCTCCGCCTGCACGCGCAAGGGACTCGTCCCGCCAGGGGCGAGTGCGTGTCCGGGCGGCATAAACAGATAACGCCGACACCATTCATGCCGCCTATCCAAGGTCCGCCCGCCGAGACGGAACTCGTTCGCCTGCTCATCCAGGGCGTGACCGACTACGCGATCTACGCACTCGATCCGTCCGGCAGCGTCAGTAGCTGGAATGCCGGCGCGCAGCGCGCCAAGGGCTATGCGCGCGAGGAAATCCTGGGCAGCCATTTTTCCCGCTTCTACACGCCCGAGGACCGCGCCGCCGGCCTGCCCGGGCAGGCCCTGCAGCGGGCCCGCGAGCTGGGCCGCTGCGAGGTGGCCGGCGCCTGGCGCGTGCGCAAGGACGGCAGCCGCTTCTGGGCGCACGTGCTGCTCACCCCCATCCACGACCGCGCCGGCCGCCTGCTCGGCTACGCCAAGATCACGCGCGACATGACGCAGCAGAAGGCCGACGCCGAGCGCCTGGCCGAGGTCACGCGCAAGCTGGACCTGGCGCTGCAGAACATGTCGCAGGGCCTGTGCATGTTCGACGCGCACGGCACGCTGGTGCTGGCCAACCGGCGCATGGAGGCGATCTTCGGCACGGCCGCCGGCGGGCTGGCGCCCGGCGCCGGTTTCCTCGACGTGTGCCGCGCCATGACCGGCGCGCGCGCGAGCGAGGCCGCCGCGCCCGGCGCGCCGGCGGGCCGGATGTCCACGCAGTCCACCGCGTCGGCCCAGTCCACCCCGTCCGCCCACGCCGTGCCGCCCGAGGCCCGCGCCGAGCCCTACGCGCAGGCGCTGGCCGAGCGGCACCTCGACATCCTGCGCCGGCAGCCGCGCTGGCGCAGCGTGGAAGCGCTGCCCGACGGGCGCGCCATCGCGCTGTCGCACAGCACGCTGGCCGACGGCGCCTGGGTCACGACCTGCGAGGACATCACCGAGCAGCGCCGCATCGAGGCCACCATCCACCACATGGCCCGCCACGACGGGCTGACCGGCCTGCCCAACCGCAGCTTCTTCATCGACCACCTCGACGAGGAGCTGCCGCGCGCGCGCAAGCAGGGCAGCCGGGTGGCCGTGCTCGGCATCGACCTGGACCGCTTCCGCGAAATCAACGACCTCTATGGACACGCCGCCGGCGACACCGTGCTGCGCGCGGTGTCCGGGCGCATCGCCGCGCAGCTCGACGCGGGCGAGTTCATCGCGCGCGTGGGCGGCGATGAGTTCATGGCCGTCAAGCGCTTCGCGCAGCAGCCCGAGCTGAGCGAGTTCATCGCGCGGCTGGTGACGTGCCTGAGCGAGCCGGTGCGCCTGGACGGCTTCGAGCTGACCGCCGGGGCCAGCATCGGCGTCGCGGTCTTTCCCGGCGACGGCACCCGCGCCGAACAGCTTGCCGCCAACGCCGGGCTGGCCATGCGCCGCGCCAAGGGCAGCCTGTCGGAGTCGATCTGCTTCTACGAAAGCCGCATGGACGAGGCCGAGCGCGAGCGCCGCACGCTCGCCGGCGAGCTGTGGATGGCCATCACCGCCGACCAGTTCGTGCTGGACTACCAGGTGCAGACCGCCATCGCCAGCGGCGCGGCGATCGGCTGCGAGGCCCTGCTGCGCTGGCGGCATCCCGCGCGCGGGCTGATCACGCCGGACAGCTTCATCCCGCTGGCCGAGACCTGCGGCGCCATCCTGCCGATCGGCGAGTGGGTGCTGCGCAGCGCCTGCCGCGCGGCCGCGCACTGGGACGCGCCGCGCAAGATCTCGGTCAACCTGTCGCCGGTGCAGATCATCCACGGCAACCTGGTCCGGCTGGTGACGGGCATCCTGGAAGAAACCGGGCTGGAAGCGGGCCGGCTCGAACTGGAAATCACCGAGTCCACCATCATCGGCGACAAGGCGCGCGCGCTGGACATCCTGCGCCGCATCCAGGCGCTGGGCGTGACCATCGCCATCGACGACTTCGGCACCGGTTATTCGTCGCTGGACATCCTGCGCTCGTTCCCGTTCGACAAGATCAAGCTCGACCGCACCTTCATCGCCGAGATCGCCGCCGACCGGCAGGCCCGGGCCATCATCCGCGCCATCCTCGCGCTCGGCCGCAGCCTGGCGATCCCGGTGCTGGCCGAGGGCGTGGAAACCGCCGACCAGCTGCGCCTGCTGCGCGCCGAAGGCTGCGACCAGGCGCAGGGCGTGCTGCTCGGCCGGCCGCTGCCGTTCGAGGACTTCCGCCGCGCCCATGCGGCGCGCGCCGGGCAACGCTGACGCGCGAACAGCATGGGAGTGATGCGGGAGTGATGCGCGAGGCGCGCCGCGCCGCCGTGCCTGCCGCGCCCGCCGGCGCGCCGGAACTCGCCCGCCGGGCCGCACTCTGATGCCTTATCGGCGGCCGCCCGGGCCGCCGCGCGGACAAGCAGCGGGAGCGGGAATGCCAGCACGGATCACCAGCGCGCCGGAACGCGGCGGCGCAGGCCAGCCATGAAGAACCGTCCCCGCACCGCCGCCGCGGCCGGGCTGCCGCACGCGGGCCGCGTGCGCGAGGTGGCCGACCGCACCGGCGGCCACCATGTCGTCCCGCACCGCCTGCAGGGCTGTCCCCACGCCGATCCGCTCACCCCCGCCGACCGCTACCAGGATCTGTTCGTCGCCGTGCAGACGGCGCGCGTGTTCGACGACAGCAAGACCTTCACCGACGCCATGCCGCGCCAGGACCCGGCCGCGATCCTGGCGGCCTACCGCGCCCGCGCGGGCGCCGCCGGCTTCGACCTCGCGGCGTTCGTGCGGGAGCACTTCACGCTGCCGCAGGTGCCGCGCAGCAGCTATGTCTCCGACCGGGCGCAGACGCTCGGCGACCATATCGACGGCCTCTGGGAAGTGCTCACGCGCCACCCGTCCGCGCACCCGCCGCAAGGCTCGCTGCTGCCGCTGCCCCATGCCTACGTGGTGCCGGGCGGGCGCTTCGCCGAGCTGTACTACTGGGATTCCTACTTCACCATGCTGGGCCTCGCCGCCAGCGGCCGGCACGGCCTGCTGCACGGCATGGCGGCCAATTTCTCGTACCTGCTCGACACCTACGGCGTGATCCCCAACGGCACGCGCACCTACTACCTGAGCCGCTCGCAGCCGCCCGTGTTCGCGCTGATGGTGGAACTGTTCGAGGACCACGGCGTGCAGCCCGAGCTGGCCTACCTGCCGCAGCTGCGCAAGGAACATGCGTTCTGGATGCGCGGCGCCGAGCACCTGGCGCCGGGCCAGGCATGCCGGCGCGTGGTCCGGCTCGCCGATGGCAGCCTGCTCAACCGCTACTGGGACGAGCGCGACACGCCGCGCGAGGAAGCCTACATCGAGGACGTGGCCACCGCCGCGTCGTCGTCGCGCCCCGCGCCCGAGGTCTACCGCGACCTGCGCGCGGCGGCCGAATCGGGCTGGGACTTCAGCTCGCGCTGGCAGGACCCCGGCGGCGGGCTGGAGACGGTGCGCACCACGGCCATCCTGCCGGTCGACCTCAACTGCCTGCTGTACAAGCTGGAAACCAAGCTGGCGGAGCTGGCCGCCGCCGCCGGCGACCCCGACGCGCCGGACTTCCTGGCGCGCGCGCGGGCGCGGCGCGGCGCCATCGACCGCCTGATGTGGAACGAGGCCGCAGGCGCGTGGTTCGATTTCGACTGGCAGCGCCATTGCCCGCGCGCCGGCCTGACCGCGGCCACCGTGATGCCGCTCTACGTGGACGCGGCCAGCCCGGCGCAGGCGGCGCTGCTGGCGCGCACCGTGGCCGCGCGCCTGCTGCTGCCCGGCGGCATCGCCACCACTGAGCGCATCAGCGGCGAGCAGTGGGACCAGCCCAACGGCTGGGCGCCGCTGCAGTGGCTGGCCATCGGCGGGTTTGCGCGCCACGGGCAGCATGCGCTGGCGCGCGAGATCGCACACCGCTGGCTGCATACCGTGGCCAGCCTCTACCGCCGCGAGTGCAAGCTGGTGGAGAAGTACGCGCTGCGCCCGGCGCCGCACGGCGCGGTGGGCGGCGGGGGCGGCGAGTATCCGCTGCAGGACGGCTTCGGCTGGACCAACGGCGTGGTGCGCCGGCTGATGGCGCAGCATCCCGTCCACGCGGCGTGCACCTCGCGCGCGGGCGAGCACGGTTGACCGGCCGGCGCTAGGCCGCGCCGGTCTCGCCGAGCCAGTGCGCCACGGTGGCGGCCAGCCAGGCCGGGTCGTCGTGCGGCAGGTCGTGGCCGGCCCACGGGTGCCAGCGGTGCCGCACGCCCCACGCCGCCGCCAGCCGCGCCGAGCAGGCCGGGTCCACCAGATGGTCGGCGGTCGACGACACCAGCAGCGTGGGGCAGGACGGCGGCGCCGCGGCGGCGCGGTAGCGCGCCGCCGCCCACAGTTGCCGCAGCGCGTTGCCGCGGCTGACCGGGGCGCTGGCGCGGATCGCGCTCCACGCGGCCACGTCGGTCTCTCGCGTGGCGACGGCATTGCAGGTGAGGCGATGGATGGTGCGCTCGCAATAGGGGCCGTCATGCCAGCGCAGCGCCATGCCGGCCAGCGCGGGCCAGTTGCGCGGGCGCAGCCGCTGCGCCACGCTGCCGAACGGCCGCATGCTGGTGTTGACCAGCACCAGCGCGCCGATCTCCCGCGGATAGCGCCGCGCCCATTCCGCCGCCACCATCGCGCCCAGCGACATCGCCAGCACGCGGTAGGGCGGCGCCAGCGCCTGCCGGCGCGCGCCGGCGCGCACGTGCTCGACCATCGCCGCCACATCTGGCGGCGCGCGCACCGCCGCCTGCGCGCCGTTGCCGGGCAGGTCCAGCAGCGTCATGCGCGCGATGCCGCAGCGCGCCTGCAGCGCGGCGGGCAGGGCGCCCCAGTGGCGCGCTTCGCGCGTGAGGCCGCGCAGCAGGATCCAGTCGCTCATCGGGGTGGCCTGCCTTGCCATTGCGCGGTGGCCAGCGCCAGCAGCTGCGCGCGCCGCTCGCCCTGCGGCAGCCAGCGCTCGGGCGCGTAGGCCACGCGCCCGAGGAAGTCGAGCAGGTTGGCGTGGCGGCGCAGCACGCGCTCGGTGCGGTGCGCCTTGACCGGGTTGAAGAAGCCGTGGCGCGAGAACAGTTGCCGCGGGTTTTTCTTGATCCACAGCCACGAGCCCAGCTCGAGCGTCATCGGCAGGAAGATGTTGGGCGCCGGGGTGTGGTCGTAGGCCCAGTCCCACAGGTCGCCGTGCAGCAGGTACTGGTGGCTCTGCGGCTCGAAGGCGTAGCCGTGGTGCGGGTGGGCCTGCTCGAACATGGTCTTGAGCGCGAACATCTCCGGCAGGTGCGCCATCGGCGCCGCGGTGCGCGCGTAGGGAAACCAGATGCTGTCGCCCCAGCCGTAGCCCGAGTGGCAGTCCAGCGCGAAGCTCAGCGGGCGCTGCTGCAACTGCTGCGCCACCACGCGCAGCATGGCCTGGCTTTCCTGCTCCATCGGCGCGCCCAGCCTGCCGCGGTACCACGGCAGCCACGCGCCCAGCCGCTGGCCGCCGGCCAGCAGCGGCACGCGGCCATCGGCATCCTGCGGCGCGTTGCGCATCAGGTCCACGCCGTTGGGGTTGGCGCGCCGGTAGGCCCACATGCCGCCGGGATTGACGATGGGCATGAACAGCAGCCGCACCGACTGCAGCTGCCGCTCGAGCAGGTCGTCCCACTCCAGCCGCCACAGCAGCATGCGCATGTAGTCGAGCAGCAGGTGGGTGCCGATGCGCTCCAGGCCGTGGATGCCGGCAAAGAAGCCGATCGCCGGCGCGCGCGGGTCGTCCGAGCCGATGCCGGCGGTGTAGAGGGGGAAGCGCTGCCCGCCCGCGTCGACCTCGCCGACGCGGCAGACATCGAGGCGATGCGCGCCGGCTTCGAGGATGGCTTCCAGTTGCCGCATCTCGGCGAAACCGTCGGCGGCGGGCGGGGGCATGGGCGAGGGCAGATCCGGGTCCAGGCAAGCGGGCGTGCCTCCCATCATCCGCCGCGAATATGAAATCCCCGTGACGCCGCCGCGCGCCGGGCGCGGGGGCGTGCGGCTGGCCTAGCCGGCCATTTCTTCCGCGAACAGCTCCAGCACCGCCCAGCCGCGCGCCGCGGCCAGCTCGCCCAGCGCCATGTCCGGGTTGGTGGCGACCGGGTGGCTCACCGCCTCGAGCAGCGGGATGTCGTTGCGGGAGTCGCTGTAGAACGCGGTGCGCTCGAAGCCGTCCCACGACAGCCCGAGCGCGGCCAGCCACTGCGCGACGCGCTCGATCTTGCCCGCGCCGAAGCTCGGCACGCCCTGCACGGCGCCGGTGAACTCGCCGCGCGCGTCGCACGCGGCCTCCACCGCGACCAGGTGCGCGACGCCCAGCGCCGCGGCGATCGGCTCGGTGACGAAGCGGCAGGTCGCGGTGACGATGCAGCACAGGTCGCCGGCCTCGCGGTGGCGCGCCAGCAGCGCGAGCGCTTCGGGGAGGATGGCCGGCGCGATGACCTCGCGCATGAAGCCGTCGCGCAGCGCTTCCAGGCGCGCGCGCGGATGGCGCGCCAGCAGGCCGAGGGCGAAGCCGGCGTGGCGGTGGAAATCGAGCCGCCCGGCGCCGTACTCGGCCAGCCAGAGCGCGTTGTTGGCCTCGACCTCGCGCGCGTCGGCGGCGCCGGCCGCCACCAGGTAGCGCGCCCATTCGTATTCGCTGTCGAGCGGTAGCAGGGTGTGGTCGAGGTCAAACAAGGCAAGGCAGGACATGCGCCGTCTCCGGTCGGAAAACCGGAAAGCATGCGCAGGCGCGGTGACTCGCCGATGATGCGCGGCGCAAGAATTCCGATACGGCTATCGGCGTATTTGCGGCGCGCCGGCCGCGCGTTCGCTCATGCCGCCGCGCGCGGCGCGAGGCACTCCAGGAACGCGCCGATCAGGCGCGTGTGGGTGCGGCCTTGCAGGCAGTACAGGTACTCGTGCAGGATCGGCGGCTGGCTGGAGAAGGGCACCGCGCACAGGCCGGCATCGCGCGGGACTTCGCCCAGCGGCACCACGCTCGCGCCGAGGCCCTGGCGGATGGCTTCGTAGATGGCCTCGCGGCTGCCGATCACGGTGCTCGACGGCAGCCGCAGGCCGGCCTTCTCCAGCGCGGTCTCGACCGCCTTGCGCGTCATCGAGCCGTGCTCGCGGATCAGCAGGTGGCAGGCGGCGATCTGCTCCAGGCTGACGCTGGGCGCGCGCGCCAGCGCGTGGCCGGGGTGGACCACCAGCACCATCGGGTCGGACGCCAGCGTGATGCGGGCCAGGCGCTCGTCGTCCACGGCGTGCGAGGACACCGCGACGTCGATGCGGTACTCGAACAGCGCGTCCAGCATCTGCTGCGAATTGCCGATGTCGAGGCTGATCTCGATGGCCGGATGGCGCTCGCGGAACGCCGCCACGCTGGGCAGGATGTAGTAGGGGCCGGTGGCGCCGATGCGCAGGTTGCCCAGGTGCAGGTTGCCGGCGTTGCGCAGCAGGAAATCCGCGCTGCCTTCGTGCTGCATGAGCTGCTCGACCACCGGCATCAGCGCCACGCCCACGTCGCTGAGGTCGACGCGGCCGGCGCGCCGGTAGAACAGTTCGACGCCGTAGCTCTCCTCGAGCTGGCGGATGCGGCCCGTGACGGTGGGCTGGCTGACGCGCAACTGCTTGGCGGCGGTGGTGATGCTGCCCTGCCGCGCCACTTCATAGAATGTCGTCAACAGGTCGCCGAGCATTGGGGAATCCGTGGGGAATGAGGCAAGCGCGCCAGTCTAGCGGCGCTTTGTGACAGTTCCGTGCAACGCCGCCGGACAGGGCGGCGCCGCACGGCGGGCCGGGGG
>NZ_AQPL01000403.1:0-15123 GCF_000395345.1 Cupriavidus sp. WS
GGGCGGGGGGTGGACCCGATAGGAGTCGCAGGGGGGGGCGGACGCGCGCCGGACGCGGGCCGGGGCGCGCTGCCCCGGCCCGCGCGGCGGGGCTCAGGTCACGATCTGCGCCGGCATGCCCAGCGCGGGATCGGACTTGCCGTCCGCGCCGGTTTCCAGGCGGCCGGCGAAGCGCCGCTGGAAGCCGCCCTGGGGCACCGTGACGACGAAGTCGTACCAGTTGTCCTGCAGGTTCAGCGGCCAGTGCTGGTCGAGCTGCTTGCCGGCCGGGATGTCGAACGACCACGGGCCGTCGGCGCGGTAGGCGCCCGGCTTGACGGTGAAGGTGCAGGGCGCCGCGCCGGTGTTGATCATGGTCAGGTAGACCGCGGCATTGGCCACGTCGTAGCACACGCGGATTTCCGGCGCGGTGCCGCCGGTGGCCGCCACGGCGCTGACGTTGCCCTTGAAGCTGCGGTGGAAGCCGTTCGGGCCGGTGATCCACAGGTCGTACTTGCCGCCGTCGGCGGCGTAGACGTCCCAGCTGTCGTGCAGTTCCTTGCCGGGCTCGACCGCGTAGCGGCGCGGCACGCGGTCCAGGTGCAGGCGGTCGTACACGTGGAACACGGCGGCGGCGGTGCCGCTGTTGCTGAACAGCAGCCACATGGCGCGCGACACCGGGTCCTCGCGCCCGCTCACGTGCAGCTCGTAGGGCAGCGCGCGCGACGGGCGCTGGCCGACTTCCTGGTTGGCCGGCGCGGCTGCCTGCGCGCTCTCGCTGGGCACCGGCACCTGCGCCTGCGCTTCCTGCGCGGTGCGCAGGGCGTCGGCGCCGGCCTTGGTGCTGGCCGGGATGGCCGGCAGCGCCGCGCTGTTCGGGCTGACGAAGTTGAAGGCCGAGAGCAGGTCGCCGCAGACGGCGCGGCGATAGGCGCTGATGTTGGCCTCGGCCACGCCGAAGCGGGCTTCGAGGAAGCGCAGCACCGAGGTGTGGTCGAACACCTGCGAGTTGACCCAGCCGCCGCGGCTCCACGGCGACACCACGTACATCGGCACGCGCGGGCCGGGGCCGTAGGGGTGCTTGTCGGTGTGGTACTCGCCGTCGGTGGCGATGGTGGACTTGCCGGCCAGCACGCCGTTGCTGTCGTAGGCGGGCGCGCACGGCGGCGGCACGTGGTCGAAGAAGCCGTCGTTCTCGTCGAAGTTGATCAGCAGGACGGTGCGGCTCCAGATGTCCGGGTTGGCGGTCAGCGCGTTGAGCACTTCCTGCGTGTACCAGGCGCCTTGCACCGGGCTGGAAGGCCCGGGGTGCTCGGAGTAGTTGGCCGGCGCCACGATCCACGACACCTGCGGCAGCGTGCCGGCGGCGATGTCGTCCTTGAACGACTGCAGGAAGCCGTTGTCGGGCATGGTATTGCCGATGCCCTTGATGAGCGGGTTGATGGCTTCATCGGTGGCCGCGCTGTACGCGGTGTAGGGGCTGCCGTTGGCCGCGTTGCCCTTGGCCTCGTTGGCCTTGCGGTACTGCACGAAGCCGGCCAGCGGGTTGTCGGTGAAGTTGTCCGGCATGTTCTGGTAGAGCTTCCAGCTCACGCCGGCGGCCTGCAGGCGTTCCGGGTAGGTGGTCCAGGTGTAGCCGCTGGTGGAGGCGCCCATCGAGTCGCCGCTGTTGTCGATCACGGGGCCGCCGCGGGCGCCGGTGGGATCGTTGGTGCCGGTCCAGTGGAACAGGCGGTTGGTGTTGGTGCCGCCGTGGAAGCTGCAGTGGTACGCATCGCACAGCGTGAAGGCGTTGGCCAGCGCGAACTGGAAGCCCAGCTCGGCCTCGGTGTAGTAGCCCATCGACTGGGTGTTCTTGTAGGTCGGCCACTTGTTCATGCGGCCCAGGTCCCAGGCGTTCTGCGCGTCGGGATAGCTGTGCGGGGTGCCGTTGACGCGCTGGGCGTTGCCCTGCGTGCTGTCCAGGTGGTACGGGCGCACGATGCGGTTGGTATAGCCCTGCTGCCACACGTCGAGGCCGCCGGCCAGCGGGATCGGGAACCGCTCGCCGAAGCCGCGCACGCCCTTGAACGTGCCGAAGTAGTTGTCGAAGGAACGGTTCTCCTGCATCAGGATCACCACGTACTCCACGTCGCGGATGGTGCCGGTGGCGTTGTTGGCGGGAATCGCCAGCGCGCGGCGGATCGACGGCGGGAAGGCGGCCAGCGCCGCGGCCGCGGCGGTGGTGCCGCTGGCCATCTTGAGGAAGTTGCGTCTGCTGTGAAGGCTCATCGTTGTCTGTTCTGGCTAGGCTGGTTCGGCGGATCGGTGCGTGCGATGGCGGCCCGGCGCGTGGCGCCGGGCAGGCGCATCAGGGCGCGCAGCGCAGTTTCGGCGTGACGGCGGGCTCCTGCCCCGGCTGCGAAGGCTGGGACGGTTGCGCGGGCTGCTGGGCGCCGGCGGGGCTGCTGTCGTCGCCGCCGCAGGCGGTCAGCGCGGCGCACAGCGCCAGGGCCGCCAGCCAGCCGGGCAGGGCGAGGATCGGTTTGGAAGGCTTCATGTGACGGGCTCTCTTGGGGGGAATCAGGGGTTGAGCGTGGACAGCGGCTGGCGCGAGCCGGTGATGGTCTGCAGTTCGGACAGGCTGAGCTGGCGCGTCCACATGGCCAGGTCGTTGAACTCCATCACGCCCTTGAGCGAGCCGCCGTTGTTGGGCACGTAGGCATGCGTGGCATCGTCGTTGATGCCCCACTGCCCGGTCGCCAGGCCACCCAGCTTGGTCACGTCGGTGTTGGCGATGGCCTTGTTCTCGGTCTTCTGCACGCCGAGCACCGGGTCGATGATGTAGGCGCTGAAGGTCTTGGCCGTGGCGTTGACCGACAGGGCCAGGTAGGCCCACTGGTTGGCGCTGAACGTCATGCCCTGGATGTCGTCGCGCTTGCCGCCGCTGCCGATGTTGAAGCGCACCTCGCAACTGCCGAACAGGCCGAAGGCGATGCCCGCGTTGGCGCCGGACACGTAGTTCTTGTTCGACAGGATCGGCTCGCCGGTGCCGTTGCCCTGCGTGCAGTCGGACTTGAACCAGAAGCCGATGGTGAACTGCGGCGACAGCGCGATGTCGGCGCCGCTCTGCTTGAGCACGTAGGCGTCGATGTTGGAGTTGACCTTCAGCGATTTGGCGCCGAAGTTGTCGGTGCCGAGCGAGCCGCCGTCGGTGCCGGCCACCCACGGGCCGATGGTGGTGGTGCCCTTGGCATCGAGCGCGGGCAGCGTCTCGAAGCTGTAGTACGCGGCGAGGTTGTTGCGCAGCGTGTCGGCCAGCACGATCGGCTTGACGTAGTTGATCTGCGCCTGCAGGGACACGGGCACGCCGTTGCGCACCAGCGTGTAGTTGTAGCGGTACAGGCCGCTGTCGGGCGGGTTGAGCTTGGTGTCTTCGTAGCTGGTGGTGCCGGCGGGCAGCGCGGACTCGATCACCACGCCGTCGCGCAGCAGGGTCATGGGGCCGCTGGCGGTGGTGGGGTTCTGCCAGGACAGCACCAGGGTGTTGCTGAACTGGCCGACCACCGAGCTCATGGCGCGCGCGCCGGCCTCGCCGGTCAGCGCGGCGCCGTCGATCTTGTACTGGGCGGCCGGCAGTGCGGTGCCGCTGTGCGCCAGCAGCGTGGGCAGCAGGTCGGCCTCGCTCGGCATGGCCGAGAGCGCGGCGGCGTTGGCCGGCGCCGCGGGCAGGTTGCCGGCGAGCGCGTTGAAGGGCTTGTTCAGCGCGATGAACGCGGTGCGGTTTTCCACCGTGGGCAGCGTGGTGGTGGCGCCGGTGGCGTCGAGCCCGTGGCTGGCGGTCACGGCGACCAGCCAGTCTTCGCCGGGGTTGGCCTGGCGGCGCGCCTGCACGGCGGCCAGCAGCTTGCCGAGCGCCTGGTCGAAGCCGCTCAGCGCGGTGGCGTAGGCGCCGCCGTTGAAGCCCTGGCTCGCGGCGGCCAGGTCGGGCGCGGTGTACTGGGCGAACACCACGTCGTAGCCGGACTGCACCAGCTTCACGCCTTCCTGCGTCACGCAGTTGTCGTCGTAGGCGCAGTCGCGCAGCGAATCGAGGTTGCCGGCGGCGGCGTCCGCCTTGAGCAGCAGCGGCAGCGCCGCCGCGCCGGTGGCCGCGCCCAGGCGCTGCCGGGTCGCGCCGGTGTTGGCCGCGCGCAGGTACTGGAACAGGCTCGGGGCCTTCAGGCCGGCCGCGGCGGCCTGGTCGTCGGTGACGCCGTGGCGGTCCTGCCAGTTGCCGGTCAGCACCGTGGCCCAGCTCGGCGCGTCGAGCGGCGCCTGTTCGCTGATGGTGCCCAGCCTGCCGCCCGTGGACGACGGCGTGATCGCCAGCGTGGCCAGGTTGGGCATGCCGTGCTGGATCAGCGCATTCTGCAACTGGCTGTAGGTGGCGCCGTCCACGCCGACCAGCAGGATCTTCTTGCCGGCCGCGCCCGGCGTGGCGCCGCCGCTGCCGCCCTGGTCCGGGGCCGCCGTCGCCGGCGCATCGCTACCACCGCCGCACGCGGCCACCACGCCCGCCAGGGCCAGGCTGCACGCCATGCGTGCCTGCTGTTTCCATGCCATGTCTGCTTCCCTCTTTTCCGTTGTTTCTCAAGCCGCGCGCCGCCATCGCGGCGCTGCCGATCACGCTCCCCGTGACGCGTTGGCAGAGTAAGAAAAGGGGTTGTCAGCCGGGTGACATGCAGGCAAAGAATGCTGATGCGCCCATTTGTATTCCTGATGGAACAGGCACGGGCCGGGTGCGGAGGCGATCCGGAAAAGCAAAACGCCCGCGCGAAGGCGGGCGTTGGGAGACGTTGGGTGGTGTTCCGGGGAGACCGGGCCGGGCGCCCGGCCCGGTCTCAGGCCTTGGCGGCCTGCACCTGCGCGCCGTCGTCGCGCACGGTGCGGCGCCCGGCGGCGAGCGCCAGCAGGGCCGCCAGCGCGCAGGCGGCGCCGGCCGCGTACAGCGCCGGGGTGTAGGTCAGCAGCAGCGTGCGCGTCAGGCCGGCGCCGAACGCCGCGGTGGCCGCGCCCACCTGGTGCGCGGCGAAGATCCAGCCGAATACCATCGGCGCGCGCTCCTTGCCGAAGGCCGCGCCCGCCAGCCGCACCGTGGGCGGCACCGTGGCGATCCAGTCCAGGCCGTAGAACATGGCGAAGATCGACAGGCCATACAGCGTGAAGGTGGAGTGCGGCAGCCAGAACAGCGACAGCCCGCGCAGGCCGTAGTACCAGAACAGCAGCTTGCGGCAGTCGTAGCGGTCCGACAGCCAGCCCGACAGGATGGTGCCGACGAAGTCGAAGGCGCCCATCATGGCCAGCGCCCCGGCGGCCGGCACCGCGGCCATGCCGAAGTCCGCGCACAGCGCGATGAAGTGGGTCTGGATCAGGCCGTTGGTGCTCAGGCCGCAGATGAAGAAGGTGCCGGCCAGGACCCAGAAGGTCTGGGTGCGGGCGGCGTCGCGCAGCACCACGAAGGGGCCGCGCAGCGTGAGCGGCGCGGGCGGCTGGGCCGGCGCGGCATGCACCTGCTGCGGAACTTCGCCGTAGGCGGCCAGGCCCACGTCGGACGGGCGGTTGCGCATGAAGCAGAACACCAGCGCGGCCAGCGCGGCGCAGGCCAGCAGCACCGGCAGCACGGCGGTGCGCCAGCCCATGTGCTCGATCAGCCAGGCCGCCACCGGCAGGAACGCCAGCTGCCCGGTGGCCGAGCTGGCCGTGAGGATGCCGATCACCAGCCCGCGCCGCGCGCTGAACCAGCGGCTGGCCACCACCGCGGCCAGCACCAGCGCGGTCAGTCCGGAGCCGATGCCCAGCATCAGGCCCCAGGCGATGAACAGTTGCCACAACTGCGTCGCCACCGTGGCCAGCGCCATGCCGCCGGCGATCAGCGCCAGCGCGGCCCAGACCACGTTGCGCACGCCGAAGCGCTCCATCAGGATGGCCGAGAACGGCGCCATCAGGCCGAACAGCGCGAAGCGCACGGCCAGGATCGACGAGATCTGGTCGGTGTCCCAGCCCATTTCGCGGGTGAGCGGCTTGAGGAAGGCGCCGGGCAGGCCGAGCGCGGCCGACGTGGTCAGCATCACGCCGAAGGTGAGGGCGGCGATCAGCCACGCATAGTGGATGCCGCGCCGGTCGAGCCGGCTGGAAAGCGCTTGAGCAAACATGAATGTTCCGGGGGCGGAGTTCGTTGTGGTTCGGGGTGGGTGCGCGCGTTATGGCGCGAGCGGGCCCAGCAGCATCTCGCGCGCCGCGGCGAGGATCTCGTCGGACAGCGCATCGCCGGCGGTGGCCCGCGCCAGCGTCATCGCACCCAGCAGCATGGACAGCTCGGCCAGCGCCAGCTTGCGGCGCTCGGCCGGGTCGGCGTGCTCGACGGTCTTGATCCAGTCCTCGACCATGACCTTGAGGCCGTCCAGGTAGGCCTGGCGCACCGGCTTGTCCACGGGCTCGCGCGCCACGTCGCTGGCCAGCGCCACCGCCGAGCAGCCTTCGCCGGGCGCGGCGCAGTGCTCCCGCGTCAGGTAGGGCTCGACCAGGTTGGCGCGCATGGCGTGCTTGTCGTCGCCGGCGCGGCCCAGGCGGCGCGCCCAGCGCTGCGCCGATTCCTCGAAGCCGCGCCGGCACGCCAGCGCCACCAGTTCGTCCTTGGAGGCGAAATGCCCGTAGAAGCCGCCGTGGGTCAGCCCGGCCCCGGCCATCAGCTCGGCCACGCTGACGCCGTTGAGTCCGCGTTCGCGGAACAGCCGCGTGGATGCCGCCTCGATCGCTTCGCGGTGCTTTTCCGCCTGTTCTCGTGATGCGCGCGCCATGTTCGTTCTCCTGCCAAAACTTTGCTTGACCGGATTTTATATGACGACCATAATTTATTCAATAGATGTCGACCATCATTTAAGAAGCCGCGGCCCGCCCCCGGGCCGCGGCGCGTGTCCTCACCAAGGAGTGTTTGTCATGCAGAACCTGTTCGATCTCACCGGCCGCGTGGCCGTCGTCACCGGCTCCACCAAGGGCATGGGCCTGGAAATGGCCCGCGCGCTGGGCGCGGCGGGCGCCGCCGTGGTGGTGTCCGGGCGCGACAGCGCCGGCGCCGAAGCGGCCGCCGCCACGCTTGCCGCGGAAGGCATCCAAGCCCGGGGCATCGCCTGCGACATCGCCGACGTGGACAGCGTGCGCGCCTTCGCCGAGCAGGCGCTGGCCGCCTACGGCCGGGTCGACGCGCTGGTGCTCAACGCCGCGGCCGGCGCCACGCCCGGCTCGCTGCTGACGCAGGGGCCGGAGCTGTTCGACCAGGCGATGGGCGGCAACGTGCGCGGCAACCTGATGCTGGTCAACGCGCTGTCGCCGCAGATGATCGCGCGCGGCGACGGCGCCATCGTGTTCACGTCAAGCATCGCCGCCAAGCGCGGCTCGGCCTTCCTCGGCATGTACAGCATCACCAAGGGCGCGACCGACCAGGCCGTGCGCAGCCTGGCGCTGGAGCTCGGCCCGAAGGGCATCAACGTCAATGCCATCAACCCCGGCCCGGTGCGCACCGAGTTCTCGCGCGAGGCGCTGTGGGGCAATCCGGAGCAGGAAGCGCGGCTGGCCGCGGCGATCCCGATGCGGCGCATCGGCGAGGCGAAGGACGTGGCCGGGCTGGCCGTGCTGCTGGCCTCGCCGGCGGGCCGCTTCATCAGCGGGCAGAGCATCGGCGTGGACGGCGCGCTGTCGGTTGCCTGAACGGGTTGCCTGAGCGCGGCGGCGCGTGGCCCGCGCTTTCCTCCGGCCGGCTTCCCAAGCGGCCGCCGATGCGGCAAAGTAGCCGGATTCAAGCTGCCGGACCGGACGCACGGGACCACGCCATGACGCAATCCTCATCCCCACCCGCACCCCAGGCCGAAGCCGATCAGGAGCGCATGCAGGCCGCGCTGGCCGAGGTCTTCGCGCTCGCGCGCGCCGGCGACGCGGCCACGCTCGCCGGCCTGCTCGAGCGCGGCCTGTCGCCCGACCTGCGCAACGAGAAGGGCGACAGCATGCTGATGCTGGCCTGCTACCACGGCCACGCCGAGGCCGCGCGCGTGCTGCTCGCGCGCGGCGCGGCGCCGGACCTGCGCAACGACAACGGCCAGACCCCGCTCGCGGGCGCGGCGTTCAAGGGTTACGCGGAGATTGCCGCGCTGCTGCTGGACCACGGCGCCGACGTCGAGGGCGCCTCGCCCGACGGCCGCACGGCGCTGATGGTGGCGGCGATGTTCGACCGCGCCGCGATCGTCGAGCTGCTGCTCGCGCGTGGTGCCAATGCCGGCGCGCGCGATGCCGGCGGCGCCACCGCCGCGGCGGCCGCGGCCATGATGGGCGCGCGCAATGCCGCGGCGCTGCTGGCGGGGAAGGACGGGCAGTAGCGCGCTATGGCGTCTGTCGGCGCGTGCCAGCGCGTGCCGGCATGCGCCGGCGCGCGGCCGTCAGGCGTGCATCCCCGCGAGCCGCATCACGCCCCGGAGCAGCAGCGCGGCCACGCCGAGCGCCGCCACGCTGGCGATCCAGATCGCCAGCAGCCAGCCCACGCGCGCCAGCCAGCCGCGCGGCGCGGGGCCGTCCTCGCGCCGGTTCGCGGCCATCAGTGATACCCCTCGCCGTGCCTGACCTTGCCGCGGAACACGTAATACGCCCACACCGTGTACATCAGGATGAACGGGATGATGAACAGGGCGCCGACCAGCGTGAAGCCCTGGCTCTGCGGCGGCGCGGCGGCGTCCCAGATCGAGATGCTGGGCGGCACGATGTTCGGCCACACGCTGATGGCCAGCCCGCTGTAGCCGAGGAAGACCAGCGCCAGCGTGTAGAGGAACGGCGCGATGCGCGCGTCGGCGCGCAATGAGCGCACCAGCCGGTACATGCACAGCAGCACCAGCAGCGGCACCGGCGCGAACCAGATCAGGTTGGGCAGGCTGAACCAGCGCGCGGCGATGCGCGGCTGCGCCAGCGGCGTCCAGATGCTGATCACGGCGATCACGCCGAGCAGGACCCAGGCCAGCCGGCCGGTGAGATGGAGCATGCGCCGGTGCAGGTCGCCTTCGGTCTTGACGATCAGCCAGGTGCTGCCCAGCACGGTGTAGGCCACCGCCACGCCGACGCCGCAGAACAGCGGGAACGGCTGCAGCCAGTCCAGCGGGCCGCCGGCGAAGACGCGGCCGCTGACGCGGATGCCGTCGATGTACGCGCCCAGCGCCACGCCCTGGAAGAAGGCCGCCGCCAGCGAGCCGCAGATGAAGGCCTTGTCCCACACGTGGCGCTCGCGGTCGTTGGCCTTGAAGCGGAACTCGAACGCCACGCCGCGGAAGATCAGTCCGAGCAGCATCAGGACCAGCGGCAGGTAGAGCGCGCTGAGCACCACCGAGTAGGCCAGCGGGAAGGCGGCCAGCAGGCCGGCGCCGCCGAGCACCAGCCAGGTCTCGTTGCCGTCCCACACCGGTGCCACGGTGTTCATCATCACGTCGCGGTCATGGCGGTCCGGCACGAAGGCATAGAGCATGCCGATGCCGAGGTCGAAGCCGTCCATCACCACGTACATCATCACCCCGAAAAAGATGATGACGGCCCAGATCAAAGAGAGGTCGACACCCATGTTCAGCTCCCGGAAGTGTTGATGGCGGGCACGTCGCCGCGGTCGTCGACGGCGGACAGCGGGCGCGCCGGCGTGTGCGCCGGATGGCCCGGACGGGCGGCGTCCTCGTTCTCATCGTCGTCGCCTTCGTGCATGACCGGGCCCTTGCGCACCAGCCGCATCATGTAGGCGATGCCCACGCCGAACACGAACACATAGGCCACCACGAACAGCGCCAGCGTCAGCGCGAGCTCGGGCGCGCCGTGCGGCGAGACCGCGTCGGCGGTGCGCATCACGCCGTACACCACCCACGGCTGGCGCCCGATCTCGGTGGTGAACCAGCCGGCCAGCAGCGCCACCAGCCCGGCCGGGCCCATCCACAGCGCCACGCGCAGGAACGCGCGCGCGCGGTAGAGCGCCTCGCCGCGGCGCAGCAGCAGGCTCCACAGGCCGAGCAGGATCATCAGCACGCCCAGCCCGACCATCACGCGGAAGCTCCAGAACAGGATGGTGGCGTTGGGCCGGTCCTGCGGCGGGAACGCCTTCAGGCCGGGGATCTGGCCGTCCAGCGTGTGCGTCAGGATGAGGCTGCCCAGGCGCGGGATCTCCAGCGCGAAGCGGGTTTCCTCGCGCGCCATGTCGGGCCAGCCGAACACGATCAGCGGCAGCGGCTCGTTGCCGCGGTTTTCCCAGTGGCCTTCCAGCGCGGCGATCTTGGCCGGCTGGTGGGCGAGCGTGTTGATGCCGTGCATGTCGCCGATCACGGCCTGCACGGGCGCGACCACCAGCAGCATCCACATCGCCATCGACAGCATCTTGCGGATGGCCGGGTTGTCGCGCCCGCGCAGCAGGTGCCACGCGGCGGAGGCGCCGACGAACAGCGCCGTGGCGAGGAAGGCCGCCACGCTCATGTGCGCCAGCCGGTACGGGAACGACGGATTGAAGATCACGCGCAGCCAGTCCACCGGCACCACGCGGCCGTCGATGATCTCGTAGCCCTGCGGGGTCTGCATCCAGCTGTTGGAAGCGAGGATCCACGTGGCCGAGATCAGCGTGCCGAGCGCGACCATCAGGGTGGCGAAGAAGTGCAGGCCGGGGCCGACCTTCTTCCAGCCGAACAGCATCACGCCGAGGAAGCCCGCCTCGAGGAAGAACGCGGTCAGCACCTCGTAGGTCAGCAGCGGGCCGGTCACGCTGCCGGCGAAGTCGGAGAAGAAGCTCCAGTTGGTGCCGAACTGGTAGGCCATCACCAGCCCGGACACCACGCCCATGCCGAAGTTGACCGCGAAGATCTTGGACCAGAAGTGGTACAGGTCGCGGTAGACCGGGTTCTGCGTGCGCAGCCAGCAGCCTTCCAGCACGGCGAGGTAGCTGGCCATGCCGATGGTGATGGCGGGAAAGATGATGTGGAACGAGATGGTGAACCCGAACTGGATCCGGGCGAGGTCGAGCGCACTCAGGCCGGGCATGGCGTGGTCTCCGTGAGGCGGGGGTGGGCCGGGGTGGCTTGTCCAAGACACCGGCCGGCGCGTGGGGATAGCGTAGACCACGGCGCGAGCGCATTGAAGGGCGCTTGCGGGCGGGGGCGCACGCGATGTGGCGCGGATGCCGCGGGCGGGCGGCGGCGGGGGCGGAAGCCTGCCCGGGCGGGCAGGCCTGATGCGGGGTTGTCCATGTGCGGAGGCCGGATATTGGGCTTGCGCCCGGAGCGCGGACCGCGCCCCGGCGCATGCGATGGACCCCATGCTACCGGCGGCCCGGCGTGGATAACAGAAGCAAATGCGCTTAAAAAGACGGTATCAGTCTGCTGCGCTGCGGTATAACGCCGCAGCGCCCGGGCGCTGCCCGCCGTTTCAGCGGCTCAACCCGCGTGCCGCCACCGGCCACACGCAGGCCACGGTGCCGCCGCGCACGCCGACGATGTCGTCGTACAGGTTGAGGGTCGGATCGCAATGGCCGGGCACCAGCAGCACCTGGCTGCCCAGCGCCGGCAGCAGCGGGGCGGCGCGCGCGCCCGGCGCCGGCAGCGCCTCGACGATGCCGTGCTCGTCGTTGGCGGCCACGTAGGCCAGCGCGAGGTCGTGGCCGTCCGCGCCCCAGACCAGCGGCAGGCCGGAGTCCACCGCCATCGACTTCAGCCCCGCGTCCAGCACCACGCGCGGCGTGGCCGGCGCGGGCGCCGTGGCGGCGGCCACGCTCATGACCGTGCTGGCGATGAACAGGCTGTGCTCGAAGCGCAGCGCGCCGCCGTATTCGTTGCGGCCGTAGTCGCCGTCCATGAAGACGTAGGAGCCGGGCTGGATCTCGGTGTAGACGCCGCTGGCGAGGTCGAACTCCACGCTGCCGCTGCCGCCGCCAGTGACCGTGGCGCAGGCCACGCCGGCCTCCGCCAGCGCGGCCACCACGGCCGCGGTGCGGGCCGCGGCTTCGGCCGCCGCGCGCTTGCGCGCGGCGTACTCGCGCACGTGCTGGATGCCGCCCTGGTAGGCCTGCAGGCCGCGGAACGCCAGCCGCGCATGGGCCTGGACGGCCTGCGCCAGCCGCAGCGCGGCGGCGGCGCCGGCCACGCCGCAGCGGCCCTGGCCCACGTCGATCTCGACGAACACGCCGATGGTGCTGCCGGCGTGCTCTGCGGCTGCGGCCAGCGCCTCGACCTGGCGCGCGTCGTCCACGCACACGCTCATGCGCGCATGCAGGGCGAGCCGCGCCAGCAGCGCGGCCTTGGCCGGCCCGGCGATCTCGTTGCTGATGTGGATGTCGGTCACGCCGGCCCGCACGAACGGCACCGCCTCGCTGACTTTCTGGCAGCAGATGCCGGCCGCGCCGCGCGCGATCTGCGCCAGCGCGATGGCCGGGCATTTGTGCGCCTTGGCATGCGGGCGCAGTTGCACGCCGGCCTGGCTGGCGGCCTGCTGCATGCGCGCGAGGTTGCGCTCGAAGGCGTCCAGGTCGAGCACCAGCGCGGGGGTGTCGATGGCGGTCACGGGCTGGCCGGGCTCGGCGGCGGGCGGCAACCGCAGGTCCGGCAAGGCGAGCGAAGCCGGCGAGGCGGGCGTGGCGTGGGTCATGGGGCGGGTGGTCCTGGGCTGGATGGCAAGGCGGAGCCTGGCCGTGCCTGCGATGATGTGGGGTGCGGGCCGGCGCTGTCAAATCGGCCGGCGGCGCCTCCCATGCGGACCTGTGCCGGCGCCGCCGCCGCGCGCGCCGCCGGCCTGGCGGCGGATGACAAGCGGGCCGATTCGGCGCATAGTTTGCGGCTTTCGCACGATGCGCCCCGCGCACTTGCCGCCAGCGGCATCCTGACTCCCGATGGACTTTCCTCTCCTGATCGTGGCGCTCGGCGCCGTGGTGGCCGGCTTCGTGCAGGGCCTGTCCGGGTTTGCCTTCGGCATGGTGGCGATGTCGTTCTGGGTATGGACGGTGGAGCCGCGGCTGGCGGCGGCGATGGCGGTGTTCGGCTCGCTCACCGGGCAGGTGGTGGCGGCGCTCACGGTGCGGCGCGGCTTCTCGCCGCGGCAGTTGCTGCCGTTCGTGGCCGGCGGCGTGCTCGGCATTCCCATCGGCGTGGCCGTGCTGCCGATGCTCGACGCCAACCTGTTCAAGGCTTGCCTGGGCGCGTTCCTGGTGATCTGGTGCCCGCTCATGCTGTTGTCCGCGCAGCTGCCGCGCGTGCGCTTCGGCGGGCGCCTGGCCGATGGCCTGGCCGGCACCGCCGGCGGCATCATGGGCGGCATCGGCGGCTTCAGCGGCGTGATTCCCACGCTGTGGTGCACGCTGCGCGGGCTGCCCAAGGACGAGCAGCGCGCCATCATCCAGAACTTCAACCTGGCCACGCTGGCGGTGACGATGGCGACCTACGTCGGCACCGGCATCGTCACGCGCGACATGGTGCCGATGTTCCTGGTGGTGGGCCCGGCCATGCTGGTGCCGAGCATCCTCGGCGCGCGGCTGTACATCGGCATCAGCGAGATCGCCTTCCGCCGCATCGTGCTGAGCCTGCTGACGGCCTCGGGCGTGGTGCTGCTGACCGCCTCGCTGCCGCGGCTGCTGGCAGCGGCGCACTAAACGCCGGGCGCCGCGCGCCTTCGGGGATGGAGGATGCCGCTGCCGCTGCGCGCGAACCGGCTCGCGGCGGCATGGCAAAGTCCCGCGCCGGCTAGCCTGCCGCGGCGAACGCCGCCACCGCCGCCATCGTCTCGGGCGCCGGCGACGCGCAGGCTCGCAGCGCGAGCGGGCGCTGTCCGGCCAGCGTCAGTTCGGCGGCCTGCCCGCCGAAGCGCAGCACGCCTTCTTCGAACACGCGCCGCTGCGGCAGCGGCGCACCGGGCTCCTCCGCCATCGACACGAAGCGCAGCGGCTGCGCGCGCGGCGGCGAGTGCGCGCCGTCCAGCCACAGCCACTGGTAGAGGCGCGCGCGCGGCGTGCCGGCGGGCAGGCCGAGCCGCTTGATCTCGAGCACGGTGCCCGCGTCCGCGCCGAACGCGAACAGGATGCGCAAGGCGGGCGCGGCCGGCGGGGAGGGCGGATCTTGTGTCATGGGCGTGGCCGGGTCCGGTGTCGCGGGGAGCGCGATTCTACCGGATTCGTCCGCCGCATCCGGATGCACGGGACGATGCGCGCGGCGACATGCCGCGCATATCGATAGGCGAACACCTTCATTCCGCGCCACAGGGCGCGGCGCTAACATCGCTGCCACGCGAGCCGGCGTCACGAGCGCCGGCCGCGCCCCTCACCACAGCGGCCGCTCCGGCCGCGACCAACCTTCGTGGAGACTGCATGCAGCGCCGTACCCTGTTCAAATCCATCGCCCTGGCCGCCACCATCGCCGTGCTGCCGGGCTTCGCCGCGCAGTCCGCGCTCGCCGCCGACCAGGTGGTGCGCCTCGGCACCATGAGCGGCCCCGACGCGCAGATCTGGGAAGTCGTGCGCACCGTGGCCAAGCGCAGCGGCCTGGATGTGAAGATCGTCGAGTTCAACGACTACGCCCAGCCCAACGCCGCGCTCGACGCCGGCGACCTCGACGCCAACGGCTTCCAGCACCAGCCTTTCCTCGACAGCCAGATCGAGGCGCGCCACTACAAGATCGCCAACGTGGGCCTGACCTACGTGGCGCCGATGGGCTTCTACTCGAAGAAGTTCAAGTCGCTCAAGGACCTGCCCGAAGGCGCCAAGGTCGGCATCCAGAACGATCCCTCCAACGGCAACCGCGCGCTGCTGCTGTTGCAGAAGGAAGGCCTCATCACGCTGCGCGACGGCGCCGGCAAGAGCGGCAAGAACGCCACGCCGCTCGACATCGCCGCCAACCCGCGCAAGCTCAAGATCGTCGAGCTCGATTCGGCCATCCTGCCGCGCTCGCTCGACGACCTCGCCGCCGCCTCGATCAACACCGACTACGCCGTCAAGGCCGGCCTGAACCCCACGCGCGACGCCATCGCCATCGAAGACCTGCGCGGCCCCTACGCCAACCTGATCGCGGTGCGCGCGCAGGACAAGGACAAGCCGTGGGTCAAGCCGCTGGTGTCGGCCTACCAGTCGCAGGAAGTGCGCGACTTCCT
>NZ_AQPL01000404.1:0-2882 GCF_000395345.1 Cupriavidus sp. WS
CAAGCCGCTGGTGTCGGCCTACCAGTCGCAGGAAGTGCGCGACTTCCTCGCCAGGCAGTTCAAGGGCGCGATCCTGCCGGCGTTCTGAGCGGCGTTCTGAGCGCCGTTCCCGACCGGCATCCTGGCCGGCATCCTGGCCGGCGTTCAGCGCCGGTCTTCTTGCCTTCGTTCCCCGGGCGGACCTCGTCCGCCCAGCGCTGCCTTCCCAATTTTCCTCCCGCGATTTCCTCGAACCGCCGGCGCGTGTCGCTCCGCGACGGTTCGCTGTCGCCGATGAAGCCCGGCGCCGGATATGCCGCGAGCCGCCGCTTCGGTGGCCATCCCTGAGCGCGGGGTTGCCGCGCCTCTTCGGCGCTGCGTGCCTCTCCTGTTTCCGCTTGTCGTGTCGTGCGGGCGTGGCTCGTCACCCGGCGTGCCGGCGCATGCCGGCGTCAGGCAGGCCGGCCCGGCGCCGCGAATGCCATGACATTTGCATACATTCATGACTCGCTGAAGTGATATTAAAAGCATACATTTAGCCACATCCCTGTCACCTGCGGTGCCTACCATTCGGCGGCTTTCCGGGTCTTGCGCGTCACATGCGCAGGCCATTCCCGACGATTTCCGACGAAAACCACATTGCGAGCCGCCGCATGACATTCACCGCACCGCCTGTCTTCCGACCCGCCCGCCGCCTGCCCAGGCTGCTGGCCGCCTCGCTGTTCGCCTTCCTGGCCGCCTGCGGCAGCGACACCGACAACGGCCAGCCCACCGTGCCGCCCGCGGGCACCACGCCGCCGCCGCCGGCCGCGCCCGCCCAGCCGGCGCCGACGCTGGTCGCCTTCATGCCGGACATCCATTTCCACGATGTCTACGCCACGTTCCAGGACGGCTCGTTCCCGGGCATCCCGAACCAGAAGTCGGGCCGCAACGCCACCATCCGCCTGATGCAGGCGCAGATGACCTCCACGCGCCTGTTCAACGAGAACTACTTCGCCTTCATCGCCGCGCTGGACGACGCGGTGGCGCGCGGCGTCAAGCTGATCGCGCTGCCGGGCGACTTCTCCGACGACGGCCAGCCGGTGCACATCCGCGGCCTGAAGAAGGTGCTGGACGAATACGCCGAGAAATACGGCATCGAGTTCTTCGCCGCCCCGGGCAACCACGATCCCAACAAGCCGTTCGCGCGCGCCGGCGGCAAGAGCGACTACCTCGGCATCGACCCGAACCACGGCGATGTCGGCTTCCCGCAGCCGATCTACAGCCGCGGCGGCAACGGCGACTGCTCCAACCCCTACGCGGGCAGCTGGTCGAAGCAGAACTGGTCCTACTGCACGGAAGAAGTGCTGGAAATGGGC
The DNA here is from genome assembly GCF_000395345.1 of Cupriavidus sp. WS. Lineage (NCBI taxonomy): Bacteria > Pseudomonadati > Pseudomonadota > Betaproteobacteria > Burkholderiales > Burkholderiaceae > Cupriavidus > Cupriavidus sp. WS. Next base: position 1,338 of record NZ_AQPL01000404.1, read on the forward strand.
TACGCCGGCGTGACGCAGGCGCTGGAGCAGCACGGCTTCATGCCCAAGGCCAAGTTCCGCTATTTCGAGACGCCGTACAGCACCTACGACGCCAAGAGCTACTCGTTCCAGGTCGCCAAGGACCAGGCCGCGTGGACCAACCGCCAGTACGAGATCTGCAAGGAAGGCACCGGCGGTGCGTACAAGAAGGCCGGCTACACGCTGTGCAAGACCGTGCCGGACACCACCTACCTGGTCGAGCCGGTGGATGGCGTGTGGCTGGTCGGCATCGACGCCAACGTCTACATTCCCACCGGCGCCGGCACCACCGCCGCCGACTTCAACGGCTCGGGCGACGCCGGCTACAACGCCATGCTGACCCACAAGCAGCACGTGATCGCCTGGCTCAAGGACGTGGTCGCGCGTGGCCAGGCCGCCGGCAAGCAGGTGGTGGCGTTCAGCCATTTCCCGATGAGCGAGTTCTTCAACGGCGCCTCCGACGACATCATCGCGCTGCTGGGCGCGGGCAAGATGCAGATGGTGCGCCGCCCCGCCGAGAACGTGACCAAGGCGCTGGCCGAGACCGGGCTCAAGGTGCACGTGGGCGGCCACATGCACTTCAACGACACCGCTATCCGCAACTATGACGGCGGCCAGGCGCTGTTCAACATCCAGGCGCCGTCGATGGCGGCCTACGTGCCGGCCTACAAGCTGATGTCGATCCAGGCCGACGACAAGCTCGAAGTGCAGACCGTGCGCATCGACAATGTGCCGCGCTTCGACGAACTGTTCGAGCACTACCGCGACGAGCACAAGTACTTCACCACCTACGGCTTCATGATCCCGGGCGGCGGCGAGCTGTGGAACCTCTCCATCCTCGACGCCAAGAACTACGCCGACTTCAGCTCGCGCTACATGGCCGAGCTGGTGCGCCTGCGCCTGCTCAAGGACGACTGGCGCTGCGAGATGCGCGAGCTGGTCAAGAGCCCGCTGTACGGCTCCGACCTGCTGGTGCTGTCGCAGCTGCAGACCGGCGTCACGCTCAAGGAACTGGCCAACACCGGCACCCACGGCCTGCTGACCAACGCCTTCTTCGCCTGCCTGGCCGACGGCGGCGGCACCAACGCGGCCAACCCGGCCTACGCCACCGACTACGCCGCGGCCGAAGCCCGCGCCCGCGCGCTGGCCCAGGCCAACGGCATGCGCCTCGAAGACTTCAACGACTGGAAGGCGATCGACCTGGCCGGCGACTTCGTGCGCCTGGCCAATGCCGGCGACCTGGCGTTCTCCGACATCCCCGAAGCGCGCGCCCGCCAGTACAAGCTGCTGGCCCAGGCGCTGCAGTCCACCTCGGCCACGCTCGCCATGACCGGCGACCAGGTCAAGGACAGCAACACCGCCGGGGCGCTGTTCCAGGCCCGCTTCAAGCCGCTGATGGCGATCCTGCTCAAGCTCGCCAACGGCGCGCCGACCAAGCACTTCGTCATCGACCTGAAGGCCAACAAGCTCACCGACCTGAGCACCGAGCCGTCCCTGTTCTGATGCCTGGCGTGGCGCGCAGGACCG
>NZ_AQPL01000405.1:0-12749 GCF_000395345.1 Cupriavidus sp. WS
ATAATTTACGGATAAGCTCTTAGCCAGCCGGACAAGCTGCTCATCCGTGATGGTCATGTCCGACTCTCGTCGGATCACGGCTTCGATAAGAGCGTTCTTATCCGCGAAATTCGCGTAGACGGTCGCCTTTGCGATGCCGGCGCTCGCCGCGATTTCATCTATCGTGACGTCAGGACCGCGGGCCAGGAGCAATGCGCGTGCAGCGTCCAGCAAAGCTGTTTTCTTCGCATCGTCTTTCGGTCTTCCGCGGGGCCGTTTCTCTCTTGTCATGAAATGCTCCAGCTTTGCGTATCACGGCAAAGGCAGCGTCGAAAGAATGCCCGCAAGCATGAGGCCACCCACGACAGTGATGTGCTCAAGCGCGATATGAAACTCACCCGTGCGTTTTGGTTCTTCGAACTTCCAAAAAGGATGACCTATGGGAATTGTGAGAAGAAGAAAGACCGTCAAGCCAAAAGCACCAATCCATCCAAGTCCAGCGAAATTCGTGATCACCAGCGCCGAGCCAGTGAGCTGGGTAGCCATTGTTGCAATCGCAAATAAGCGAGGCGATGGCAAGTTTGCATCGATCATCTCCTGAACAATGACTTTGAAGTTGAAGACACCGAACAGGCCTGCCGTCCAGAACACGAAGGTCAGCACGACCTTGGCGACCACCAAGGTGACGGGATGAGTGAGCAGCGGCGTGAAGAAGCTTTCCATGGCGCACCAAGCACATTTAGCAGACTTGCGAGTATAGTAAATAGATTGAGCCAGGGCAAGGTACACGTGGCAAGTCGGAGGGACATGAGGCCCATGCGGGGTTTTGGGCGTGATTGCAGGCACGGGCTCGAACGAAGAACCATTGCTCCGTCGATGCAACGCCGTGCCCACTCTGGTAGAACACGGACTGTGCGAATGACGCGGCGGCGTCATCGCCCGGACCATGCGTGCACATGCCGTCCAATCGAGGACCGGAGAGCAGGAGCAGGGCCGACAGCGCCGGTCGTGATGCCAGCCTGGGCAACGCCGTCCCGCCAGTCTCCTCCGGCATCGGGCGCGCATCCATCGTGCTCCGTCACTTTGTCGAGCGGCAATGACGGAGGATGGACGATGACATGGAACTCACGCCTACTGACTGACGCTCATTGATGGAACACCACCTGAGCGGGGGAATGTCTCGGCTCAATTGCTCGCGTCCGATCAGGCTCGATCACTGTCTTCGGCGATCAAGCGTAGGCACTTGACGAAAAGGCCGCGGTACTCCTCTGGCAGGCGAGCGAGCAGCTGGTCTTCAACGGATCCATCGCGTGGCATCACTCGATTGAGCAACTCGATTCCCGCAGGTGCCACGTAGAGCTGGTAGGCGCGAGCATCGGAGGGTGATGGTCTGCGCTCGATCAAACCACTGCTGCTCATCCGTCGAACCATCTCGGCCACCGTGTTGCGATCCATCGCCAAGCGTTCAGATAGCGCGCTCTGGCTGAGGCCTGGCTCCTGGTAAAGCAACACCAGGGTCGCCTTCTGCCGTGGCGTGACCCCTTCCTCGGAAAACGCATTGGCGAAGATCTCCTCGGCCTTGAAGTGTGCGCGGCGTAGCAGGTGGGAAGGCACATCCTCAAGCCGGAAATGCCGAAGGAGGGCTTGAACCTCCTTCGTGAGAGCACGAGACGACGAGTTGGAATTCATTGCGGGTGGCAGTCGTATGTAGCGGTAGGTACTGAATATTACGATAGGTCCCATCATATTGACAATACGTCGTGTACGTACTATAGAGTGGACCCAGGAGGGGTTTTTTTGAGTATTTGAGGCGATAAACATAGGGTTATCACCTATATTCCGGTGCGTGGACGCCCCTTACGATAGTACGTATACGTTTCATACGGACGCAGACAATCAAAGGATCAGCGTAAACCATGCGAACCATCAAGCCAACGCCACAGGTTCTGTTGCGGCGCATCGAACGGTCAGACGCGCTCCCGCCCCCTCACTTCCGCTATTCGCCTGCAGTCCAGGTTGGCTCGGATGTCTATGTCTCGGGGCTTGTTGGTCTGGACCCGGCTACGGGCGGCCTGGCCGCTGAAACGGCTGCGGGGCAGACCCGGCAAATCTTCAGGAATATCCAAGCCCTCTGTGCGGAACAAGGTTGGTCCCTTGAGCGCGTTGTGGTGGCGCGTGTGTACTGCGCCGGCGAAGGTGCAGCAGATGGCATGAACGAGGTGTGGAGCGAATTTTTTACTCAGCTCGCTCCACCCGCCAGAACCTTCACGGTCGTGAAGTCCCTCCCGCTGGGTGCTGCGGTGGAAATCGAGTTTCAGTTGTCAATTTGAGGAGAACTGCTATGAACGAAGGCAAGATTCTGTCCGGCCTCTTGGCGCCCCATCCGCCGCATCTGGTCTATGGGGAGAACCCGCCTCAGAACGAACCGAGGTCGCAAGGCGGCTGGGAACCGCTGCGCTGGGCCTACGATCAAGTGCGCGAGAACATCGAGCATCTGAAGCCCGATGTTCTGATCGTCCATTCCCCGCACTGGATCACTCAGGTGGGCCATCATTTCCTGGGCGTACCTCGGCTTACGGGGCGCTCGGTCGATCCCATCTTTCCGAATCTGTTCCGCTACGACTTCGGCATGAACGTCGATGTGGAACTGGCCGAGGCCTGCTGCGAGGAAGCAACCAAGCTGGGTCTGGTCAGCAAGATGATGCGCAACCCGAGCTTCCGCGTGGACTACGGGACCATCACCACGCTGCACATGGTCCGCCCGCAATGGGATATCCCCGTGGTGGGGATCTCGGCCAACAACACGCCGTACTACCTCAACACCAAAGAGGGGCTGGGCGAGATGGACCTTCTCGGTCGTGCCACGCGAGAAGCTATTCGGAAGACGGGGCGGCGTGCAGTCCTTCTGGCGAGCAATACGCTGTCGCACTGGCACTTCCATGAGGAGCCTGCGCTGCCTGAGGACATGTCCAAAGAGCACCCGGAGCGCTACGACGGCTACTTGTGGGATGTACGCATGATCGAACTCATGCGCAAGGGCCACATGAAGGAAGTCTTCGAACTGCTCCCTCAGTTCATCGAAGAAGCCTTTGCTGAAATCAAGTCCGGTGCATTCACTTGGATGCACGCAGCGATGGGTTATCCCGAACTGGCCGGCAAGCTACATGGCTACGGCACCGTCATCGGCACTGGCAACGCGGTGATCGAGTGGAACCTTGAGGATGTCGGCCTTTCCCGTTTGGAGTCCGTGGCGTAAGCCGCCTGAGTCCACCATAAGCATAAGAAGCAGGAGACTTCAACATGACCATCGTTTCTGCATTCCTCCTCCCCGGCAGCCCACTGCCGCAGTTGCGGCCCGATATCACGCCTTGGGGGCGCATCCGCGAAGGCCTTTCGCGAGCCGGCAAAGCACTTGCTGAATCGAAACCCGACTGCGTGCTTGTTTATTCAACGCAATGGTTCGCGGTGCTTGACCAGCTGTGGATCACACGCGCGCGCAGCACCGGCGTGCACGTGGATGAAAACTGGCACGAATTCGGCGAGCAGGCCTTCGACATCCACTCGGACTGCGCCCTGGCCCAGCGCTGCGTAGACGCCTGCAATGCTGCGGGGATCAAGACACGCGGTGTCGATTACGACCAGTTCCCGATCGACACCGGAACGATCACCGCCACGACGCTGATGGGTTTCGGCTCAGCCAGCCTGCCGGTCGTCATCGCAGCGAACAACCTGTACCACAGCGCCGAGCAAACGGAGCAACTGGGCGCGATCGCCTCGGCTGCGTTGCAGGACAAGCGCGCGGCCGTGCTGGGAATAGGTGGCCTGTCCAACAGTGCGTTCCGCGAGAACATCGATCTGGAGAAAGACCACATCCTGTCCGAAGCCGATGACAAGTGGAACCAGCGAGTGCTGGCGCTCATGGAAAGCGGCGACATCGAGGCGATTCGCGCGATCCTTCCGCAGTACTCCACCGAGGCTCGCCCCGACATGGGCCTCAAGCACTTCTATTGGCTGCTCGGTGCCATGAACGCCAGTTTCAAGAAGGCGACGGTGCATGAGTATGCCCCGCTTTACGGCAGTGGTGGCGCTATTGTCCAGTTTGACGTCCAGTAGCGCATTATCGACAGGGCTTGCGGCGCAAGCCCAAATTTGCCTCCAAAGGAGCATTCGTTTTGAAGCAGTACAAAAACTTCATTAATGGCCGGTTCGTCGAGAGCGACAAGCGGTTTGCAGGGATCAATCCGGCGACCGGCGTTCGTTTCGCCGATGTGCACGAGGCCACCAGGGAGATGGTTGATGAGGCTGTCTCGGCCGGCCATCGGGCCGTCCGCGGCTGGGGCTCGGCCAGCGTCTCGGATCGGGCCGACATGCTGTATCGCATTGCAGACGAGATTGATCGACGCGCCGATGACTTCCTGACCGCCGAGGTCAGCGACACGGGCAAACCCGTGTCGCTCGCCTCAAAACTGGACATTCCCCGGGGCGCCGCGAACTTCCGCATCTTTGCGGATATTCTGAAGACGGCCCCGCTGGACACCTTCCGCACGGATCTGCCTGGCGGCTCCCATGCGATCAACTACGCCGTGCGCAAGCCCTTGGGCGTGGTCGGCATCATTTCTCCTTGGAACCTCCCGCTGCTCTTGTTCAGCTGGAAAGTCGCCCCCGCACTGGCCTGCGGAAATGCGGTGGTGGCCAAGCCATCGGAGGAGACGCCTGGAACCGCCACACTGCTCGCCGAGGTCATGCAGACGGTAGGGTTACCTGCTGGCGCTTTCAACCTGGTGCATGGCTTCGGCCCGAACTCGGCTGGGGAGTTCATCACCACGCATCCGGGCATCAATGCCATCACCTTCACGGGCGAGTCGAAGACGGGCACCGCCATCATGCACGCCGCTGCGGAAGGCGTGAAGCCCGTGTCGTTCGAACTGGGCGGCAAGAACGCCGCCATCATCTTCGCCGACTGCGACTTTGACAAGACCGTGGCAGGCATGACGCGCGCGGCATTCCTCAATAGCGGCCAAGTCTGCCTGTGCTCCGAGCGCATATTCGTCGAGCGGCCAATCTATGACCGCTTCGTGAAGGCACTTGCCGAACGCGCGAAACAGATCAAGCTCGGTGACCCCACCGACGAGGCGACGTGCATGGGGCCTGTCATCTCTGCCGCCCATCGCGACAAGGTGCTCAGCTACTACGCGCTGGCGCGCGAGGAAGGCGCAGAGTTCATCACAGGCGGCGGAACACCCTCTTTCGGCAACCAGCTCGATGGCGGCTTCTGGGTTGAACCGACACTACTCGCCGGCCTGCCCGACGACGCACGATGCGTCACGGAAGAGATTTTTGGGCCGATTGGTCACGTCACGCCCTTCGACTCGGAGGCAGAAGTTATCCAGCGCGCGAACGCGACGCCCTATGGCTTGGCCGCGACGATCTGGACGAGCAATGTGAACAAGGCTCATCGCGTCGCGCAGTCCATGAACGTGGGCGTCGCCTGGGTCAATGCCTGGTTCCTGCGCGACCTGCGAACCCCGTTCGGTGGCAGCGGCCTGTCGGGTATCGGCCGTGAGGGGGGGCTCCACTCGCTGAACTTCTATTCCGAGCTCACGAATGTCTGCATCCATGTAGATGCGCCGGATGGCTCCCATGACAGATAAGACCGTGAGCACGGGCGCTACATCGTCGGCCGTGGTTGAAGGCCGCTCGCAGCCGCGCGGCAAGTTTCCCCACATCAAGCGCGCCGGCGATTTTCTTTTTGTCTCAGGCACCAGCTCGCGCCGTCCCGACAACAGCTTTGTCGGCGCCGAGGCCGACCCCATGGGCGTCCTGGATGCAGATATCCGTGCGCAGACCCGCGCGGTCATCGAGAACATCCGGGCCATCCTGCAGCCCGCAGGCGCGGATCTGACGGATCTGGTCGAGCTGTCGGCCTACTTGGTCGATATGGGCGACTTCAAGGGCTACAACGAGGTTTACGCCGAGTACTTCGGCTACGACGGTCCAACCCGCACTACGGTGGCTGTCCATCAGCTGCCTCACCCGATGCTGCGCATCGAAATCAAGGCAGTGGCCTACAAGCCGCCGGCCCCAGACGCATAGAGGAAGGTTCTATCGTGACACCACAACAACGCGAAGAGGCCGCTCAGTCTCTTTATCAGGCGATGCAAAGCGGCAAACCGATCGCGCCCCTGCGCGACACGTTCCCGGACATGAACGTGGACGACGCTTACGCGATCCAGAGCATCAACACACAACGGCGAATCTCGCTGGGCCGGCGCGTGGTCGGTCGCAAGATCGGCCTGACATCCGTCGTCGTTCAACAGCAACTCGGTGTGGACGAGCCCGACTTCGGTGCTCTCTTCGATGACATGTCCTTTGGCGATGCCGAGACGATCCCTCTGTCGATTCTTCATCAACCGAAGGTCGAGGCAGAAATCGGCTTTGTCCTCGGCCGCGACCTGGACACGGAGCAGCCTACGCACCAGGAGGTCCTGCAGGCTGTGGACTACGTGGTTCCAGCGCTGGAAATCGTGGGTAGCCGCATCGCTGACTGGAACATCAAGTTCGTCGATACCGTGGCCGACAACGCTTCGAGCGGAGTCTACGTGTTGGGATCGACGCCGATTTCTCCCCGTGGCCTGGACCTGAGCTTGGTAGGAATGTGCCTGTCGCGCCGCGGGGAGCCGGTGTCTACCGGCGCAGGCGCGGCCTGCCTGGGCACCCCCCTGAACGCTGTGGTCTGGCTGGCGCGCACCATGTCCCGCCTGGGCAAGCCGCTGCGTGCCGGCGAACTCATCCTTTCGGGCGCGCTGGGCCCGATGGTCGCGGTCAAGCCGGGCGACGTGTTCGAGTGCCACATCAATGGCGTGGGAAGCGTTCGCACAGAGTTTGAATCCAACCAAATGAATGGAGTTGCGGCATGAGCGTGCACGAAGAAATCATCATCCGCCTGGACGACGCCGCAAGATACGCGCACGAGGTCCCACAGTTCGACACCGACAACACACTGAACCTGCCCGACGCCTACGAGATCCAGCGCGGCTCCATCGCCCGTCGACTTGAGCGGGGCGAGCGGCGTGTCGGCGTGAAGATGGGGTTCACCAGCCGGGCCAAGATGGTTCAGATGGGGCTGTCCGATGTCATCTGGGGCCGATTGACTGACGCCATGCAATTGGAGGAGGGCTCCAATGTCGAGCATTCGCGTTTCGTGCATCCCCGGGTCGAGCCGGAGCTGGCATTCCTGCTGAAAAAGCCTCTGGCGGGCAATGTCACCGGAGCCGAGGCGCTGGCGGCGGTCGAAGCGATTGCACCTGCTTTGGAGGTGATCGACTCCCGCTATCAGAACTTCAAGTTCACGCTGCCGGAGGTCATCGCGGACAACGCGTCTTCCAGCGGCTTCGTGGTTGGCGGCTGGCATTCGCCGGCCACGGACTTCGGCAACCTGGGGCTGGTCATGAGCCTGGACGGCCGCGCCGTGCAGGTCGGCTCCACGGCGGCGCTGCTCGGCGATCCGCTGCGCTCGCTGGTCGCCGCAGCGCGGGTTTCGGCCGCTGCGAACGAACCCTTGGAGGCCGGTTGGATCGTTCTGGCCGGGGGGGCGACGCCCGCGGAGTGGATCTATCCCGGTCAGCACATTTCGATGCGCATGCAGGGCTTGGGGAGCGTTAGCTTTCAACTGGTTTGATTGGGGTCTTGCGCGTCAAGCGCACCACCGCACTTGCAGCGTCTATATCTGGAGTTCTCTATGACCCGAAAATTCAAAGCCGCCATCATCGGCAGCGGAAACATCGGCACGGACCTGATGATCAAGATCATGCGTCACGGCCGTCACATCGAAGTAGGGGCCATGGTGGGGATCGACCCTGCCTCGGACGGTCTTGCCCGTGCTTCTCGCCTGGGCGTAGGCACCACACACGAAGGTGTAGAGGGTTTGACGCGTCTGCCCATCTTCGAGGAAATCGACTTCGTGTTCGATGCTACGAGCGCCGGGGCTCACGTCCACAACGATGCACTGCTGCGCAAGTACAAACCCGGTATCCGCGTCATTGACCTGACGCCGGCCGCCATCGGTCCGTACTGCATCCCCGTAGTCAATGGCAAACAGAACTTGGATGCGCTGAACGTCAACATGGTGACTTGCGGCGGCCAGGCAACTGTCCCCATGGTAGCCGCGGTCTCTCGCGTGACCCAGGTCCACTATGGCGAGATCGTGGCTTCTATCGCTAGTAAGAGTGCCGGGCCAGGGACTCGGGCCAACATCGACGAGTTCACCGAGACAACCTCAAAGGCCATTGAAGTTGTGGGTGGCGCATCGAAAGGCAAGGCCATCATCGTGTTGAACCCCGCCGATCCGCCCTTGATCATGCGCGACACCGTGTACACGCTCAGCGACGTGGCTGACGAAGCAGCTATTGCCGATTCGGTTGCCCGGATGGCCGCCGATGTCCAGAGCTACGTGCCAGGATATCGATTGAAGCAGACCGTGCAGTTTGATCGTGTCGAGAACCTGAACGTGCCAGGCGTGGGCCGCATCTCCGGCCTGAAAACCAGCATTTTCCTGGAAGTCGAAGGCGCAGCGCACTACTTGCCGGCTTACGCGGGAAATCTCGACATCATGACCAGCGCCGGCCTTCGCACAGCCGAACAAATGGCAGCACGGATGACGGCCGGGACGGTCGCCGCCTGAACGAGGAGCACAACGATGAGCATCAACGGGAACGCCGCAGCGTCCAAGCTTTATATTTCCGACGTCACTTTGCGCGATGGAAGCCACGCTATCCGCCATCAATACTCTGTGCCTCAGGTACGTCAGATCGCCCTGGCGCTGGACGAGGCCCGCGTTGACTCCATAGAGGTCGCGCACGGGGATGGCCTTCAGGGTTCGAGCTTCAACTACGGCTTTGGCGCTCACACCGACGTGGAATGGATCGAAGCTGTAGCCGATGTTGTGAAGCACGCCAAGATCGCGACACTCCTGCTGCCAGGCATAGGCACCGTGCATGATCTGCAGGCCGCGTACAACGCCGGCGCGCGCATCGTGCGTGTCGCCACCCACTGCACTGAAGCCGATGTGTCGCGCCAGCACATCGAACTCGCTCGCAAGCTGGACATGGACACGGTGGGCTTCCTAATGATGAGTCACATGTCCTCGCCGCAAGCTCTGGCTGAGCAGGCCAAGCTCATGGAAAGCTACGGCGCGACCTGCTGCTATGTCGTCGATTCCGGCGGCGCGATGAACATGAACGATGTTCGAGATCGTGTTCTCGCGCTGCGTGAAGTCTTGCAGCCGGAAACTGCCATTGGGATTCATGCGCATCACAATCTCAGCCTCGGCGTGGCCAATTCCATCGTGGCCGTAGAAGCAGGCGCTATCCGTGTCGACGCAAGCCTGGCTGGCATGGGCGCGGGTGCCGGGAATGCGCCGTTGGAGGTATTCATCGCCGCCGCGGAACGCATGGGCTGGCAGCATGGTACGGACCTGTACAGATTGATGGATGCCGCCGATGACATCGTTCGCCCTCTGCAAGATCGTCCAGTGCGTGTTGATCGAGAGACGCTCGCGCTCGGCTATGCCGGTGTCTACAGCTCATTCCTGCGGCACGCCGAGGCCGCCGGTCACAAGTATGGTCTGAAGACGGTCGATATTCTGGTGGAGCTTGGCAAGCGTCGTATGGTTGGTGGGCAAGAAGACATGATCGTCGATGTGGCGCTCGATTTGGCACAACAGACGACAACGTAGCTAGCGGTTAGACGAATGGCATCGGGGAGCAGCTACTCGCTCCGCTCTAGGCGTTTGGGAAAACGCATTACCCATGCCGAACCTATTGAGCCGATCCACAGGAGACTACATATGAAGCTGTATCGGGAGTTCACTACGCAAGAAGAAATCGACCTCCAATGCGACTGCGAGGCGCCCCAGGATATGCGCGCCATCTGGGAATGGGTCACGTCGCACAGCAAGCTGGCGCACAGCAAGCTGGCGCACAGCAAGCTGGCGCGCAGCGAGTTGGACTGCTATCTGGACGAGCGCTTCGGTCCCACCGTGGATGAGACTGTCGACATTTTTCCGTCCAGTCGCACCGGCTCGCCTCTCGTCGTCTTTATCCACGGTGGCTGGTGGAGCTCGACTACCAGCAAGGAATGGAGCCTTATGGCGCGCGGACTTGTACCGCACGGCGTAACCGTGGCGGTGACCAACTACACCTGTGCCCCAAGGCATCGATCGATGAAATCATCCGACAGAGCCGCGCTGCCGTGGCTTGGTTGTACCGTAACGCGCAGCGCTACAACGTTGATCCAGACCGAATTTACGTCGCCGGCCATTCCGCAGGCGGCCATCAAGTCGGCATGATCGCTCTCACTGATTGGCAAGCTGACTATGGTCTACCGCCAGACCTCGTCAAAGGCGATGTCCCTGTTAGTGGACTTTTCGACCTGACACCGTTCCGCTATTCGTGGTTGCAGCCCAAGCTCCAACTAGACCACGACACCATTTTTCGCCAAAGTCCCTTGTTCCATGTGCCGACCGATACCTCGCGATTCCCTCTGGTGATCACCGTCGGCGGCGACGAGCCTCCAGATTTTCAGCGCCAGTCGACTGCCTTTGCCGATGCTTGGCGCGCCGCAGGCGCACAGGTTCGCCAGTTGGATCAGCACAACTGCAACCATTTCACGGCAGTCGCGGGCTTCGAAGATCCGGAGAGCCGGCTCGTGCAGGCTGTGCTGGAGCTGATGGATGGATGAATAGCGCCCCCCGAAACGCTCGGTACCACGACCGATCTGGGCGTGCCGTGCAACTATTCCGGCCACCAACTCGCCCCGTGCTCCGGGCGCCTGATGGCGTCGCGGCAGGGGAAACCGCGCTGTGCTGACGCCGCTCGAAGTGATGCAGGTCATCAGAAGGCCCGCCGTGGTGATGGCGTCCAGCGCTGCGCCGATTCGCTCGAGAAATTTTGCTACTACGCCTACGCCAATTTCAGGCGCTGCGTGCCGCCGCTGCGTTGGTCAGCTAGTCGGCCACCACCGTTTGTATGGCCTGCCAGGCTGGCCAGAGTGAATGCCTCTGCAAGAGCCTGCGCAAGCGCGGCCTTCGGCGATCACAATGCCACAACCAACCAGTCCGCCGCTCGGCGGTATGGCGGTCATGGCTTGATCCATGCATCGCACCTGCTTGGGGTGTTTTGACACAACGCCCCGAAATCGGTATAGTACCAAACCGCTCGGTACGGTCAAACTCAACCACGCCGCCGCTGAGCATCCGAAGTTATGAGGATGCTCGGAATTTATTTGAACTGCTGGTTAACTTTTCTTTTATGTCAAACCGGCTCTTCGCATTTAAGGGTGTAGAAAAAATCTGACCGGCTGGAAAAGGAGTCGAGGATCTTAGAAAATGTAAGCTCTCACACCAACAAAAACTAAGCCCCCGACGTGAACAATCTTACCTTTTCTAGCCCTGATCTTTCCAGCTTTTGCCAACTGAATAACCTCGGCCTGACTGCCACTGGACAACATCTTTGTGCAGAGCGCGCCGTCATCGAATGTCGTTTAACCAAAGCACCCGAGCCATGCCCCAAGTGCGGGGCTGCTGGTGTTTCACGCGGTACTGTCGATAGGCATCTTGCTCACACACCTTACGGACAACGACCAACCAGATTGCTGCTGCGTATCCGTCGCTGGCGTTGTGCTTGCGGCTGTTTCTGGCATGAAGATACAAACAGTGCAGCACCTCCACGTTCAAAGCTTTCATATGGGGCGATACGCTGGGCATTAGCTGCCATCGTGCTGGATCATCTGTCGGTATCTCGTGTTGCGAGCCAGCTTGATGTTGCATGGCACACCGCTAATAATGCCATTATCAACGAAGGACGGCGCCTGCTTTTTAATGACTCGACACGTTTTGACGGTGTGACCGTGCTGGGCGTGGATGAGCATGTTTGGCGACATACACGCTGTGGTGACAAGTACGTCACCATCGTGGTTGACCTTACGCCCGTGCGTAACAAAAACGGGCCGGCCCGCTTGCTCGATGTGCTGGAAGGCCGCTCCAAACAAGCCTTTAAGCAATGGCTACAGAGTCGCCCCAAATCGTGGCGTGACCAGATCGAAAGCATTGCCATGGACGGTTTTACGGGGTTTAAATCTGCAGCGCAAGAAGCCCTGCCTCAAGCCCAAACCGTGCTGGATCCTTTCCATGTCGTGCGCTGGGCAAGCAACATGCTGGATGAATGCCGCCGGCGTGTGCAACACGACATCCTGGGCCGCAGAGGGCGTAAAAATGACCCGCTCTACAAAAGCCGTCGAACGCTACTGACTCGGATCAGCTACCTGTCTGACGCCAACAAAAAGCAACTGTTCCAGCTGTTTGCAGATGAGCACCACCTCGAAGTGGATTGCACCTGGAGCATGTACCAACGGGTGGTCAGCGCCTACAACGAGCCGGATCGAAAACGTGGTAAAAAACTCATGGAAGAGGTCATAAATATCATTACAGCCAGCGACTTGCCCAAAGCGCTCATCGAGGTGAAAGGCTTGGGGGAAACGCTGAAAAAATACGCTGAGAGCATCCTTGCCTACTTCGACCGGCCAGGAACCAGCAACGGTCCAACAGAAGCTATCAACGGGCGACTTGAGCACTTACGAGGTACCGCCTTGGGCTTTAGAAATTTAACCAATTACATAGCCAGGTGCTTGCTGAAGTCAGGAGGGTTTAGAAATCAGCTACACCCTTAAATGCGAAGAGCCGTCAAACCGAGCGGTTCGGTACTATTCGTATATTG
>NZ_AQPL01000406.1:0-14201 GCF_000395345.1 Cupriavidus sp. WS
TCAAACCGAGCGGTTCGGTACTATTCGTATATTGGGTGAACTTTCATGACGTCACAACCGCTGCTCTCACAACTGCTGCGACAGGCAGGCACGGCACTCTGCACGATCTCCCTGGTCGGTTGCGCGGTTGGTCCTGACTTCGTGAAACCCGACGACAGGCTCGCAGCCGTTCAACTGTCGCCCAGGGCGGACTACGCGCAGGCTCAGGAGACATCCGCCGCGAACTTCCCGTCTTCATGGTGGACGTTGTTCAACGATGACGTACTGGCGGATCTGCAAGCCCGTGCGCAGGCGGGCAACCTGAACCTGCAGATGGCTTCCGAGCGCATCGAGCAAAGTCGGGCGCAGTTGGGGATTGCCTCCTCGCTGCTGCTGCCCAGTGTGGGTGCTTCGGCGGGCTATTCCCGCGAGGCCATCAGCGAGCACGGCAAGTTTGCCGCGTTGGGTGCTCCGACGAGCGCGAGCGACTTCTGGCAGTTGGGATTCGACGCCAGTTGGGAACTCGACCTATGGGGCCGCGCGCGTCGATCGCGCGAAAGCGCCGCGGCCGCCTTCGAGGCCACGGTGTATGAGCGCGAGGCGGCACGCGTGGCCCTGTCCGCCGAGGTGGCCCGTACCTATCTCCAATTGCGCGGCACGCAAGCGCAACTGGACATCACCCGGCAGAACCTGGAGGTTGCCGATCGCACGCTCCGCCTTGCCGAAAGCCGTGAGCGCAATGGCGTCGCCACACGTTTTGAAACCGCTTCGGCGCGCGCGCAACTGGCAACGGTCGAGGCGCTGGTACCCGAATTGGTCCAGCGCCGCAACACGCTGATGAACGTCCTGGCATTGCTGCTGGGAGAGCAGCCGCGCGCCCTCGATGCGCAGTTGCTTGAAGCGATGCCTCTGCCGTCGCTTCCTTCCAATGTGCCGGTGGGCCTGCCCTCCGAATTGGCGCACAGGCGGCCGGACATACAGCGCGCCGAAGCCCAGCTCCATGCTGCGACGGCAGCCATCGGCGTCGCCAAAGCCGATTTCTACCCGCGAATCGGCCTCAAAGGCAGGGTCGGCGTCGAAGCCTTCGAGTTCAACGACCTCGACAGTTGGGATTCCCGGTTCTTCTCCGTCGGCCCCACGGTCTATCTTCCCATCTTCCAGGGCGGGCGTCTGAAGCAGCGCCTGGCGCTGAACGAGGCACGGCAAAGAACTGCCGCCATCGGCTACCGGCAGACGGTGCTGCAAGCCTGGCATGAAGTGGACAACGCCCTGGACGCCTGGGCAGCCCAGCAGAACCGCCATGCCGAGTTGGTGGTTTCGTACGAGCAGAACCAGCAGGCGCTGCATGCTGCCGAGCGCGGCTATCAGGAAGGCGCTGCCGACTACCTGAACGTCCTGGCCGCACAGCGCGGTGTCCTCGCAAGCCAGACCAGCCTCAATGCCAGCGCGACCAACGCCGCGCTCACCCTGGTCAATCTCTACAAATCCCTGGGCGGTGGCTGGGACCCCGGCGCATTCTCTTCCGAGCAGCAGACCGGCGGCGACGCGTCGCTGACGACCGCTGTGTCGTCGGCCACCTCGCAATCGAAGGTTGACCAATGAGCGCCGCAGCGTCGCAGTCGTCGACGGCGCCGCCGCCCGCGGCAACCGCTGCGGCAGCCCCTCCGAAGCGGGCGATTGCGGGACTGGTCGGCATCCTCATCGCGGCCATGATGGCCGGACTGAACAACCGCGTGGGCGCGCTGGCACTGGCCGACGTGCGTGGCGCGCTGGGCTTCGGCCTGGACGATGCCTCCTGGCTCACCACCGTCTATAGCGCGGGCGAAGTGATCGCCATGCCATTTTCAGCGTGGTTCGCCGTCACGCTTTCAGTGCGCCGCTTCGAGTTGTGGATGATTGGCACGTGCACTTTGCTGGCGGTGTGCATCCCCTTCATCCATGACCTCGATCTGCTGCTGGCCATGCGGTTTCTGCAGGGCATCGCCAGCGGCACAATGATTCCCGTGCTGATGATGGCGGCGTTGAAGTTTCTGCCGCCCCCCATCCGACTGCACGGACTGGCGCTGTATGCACTGACGGCCACCTTCTCGCCCAATCTCTCGATCTGGCTGGCGGGGCAATGGACGGATGGCCTGTTCGATTGGCGCTGGGTGTACTGGCAGATTCTTCCGCTCGCGGCGATTGCCGCCTTGACGATCGGATGGGGCCTGCCCAAAGACCCCATCCAGACAGACCGTTTCCCGCAGGCCAACTGGCCCGGTATGGCCTTCGGCGCACCGGCATTCGGCCTGATTGCCGTCGCCTTGGATCAGGGCGTTCGGCTGGACTGGTTCAATTCACCCCTCATCGTCGTCTCGCTGGTGGCCGGGCTGACGCTGCTGGGGGCCTATCTGCTAACGGAGTGGTATCACCCCACGCCGTTCATCAAGTTGCAGATGCTCAGCCGCCGCAACCTGGCGCTGGGCTTCACCTTGTTCATCTGCCTTCTGGTCGTGCTGACCTCCGGCGTGATGTTGCCAATGACCTTTCTCGGGCCACTGCAGAGCTACCGACCGCTTCAGATGGCACCGATCGGGCTGATCGTCGCGCTGCCTCAACTCGCCCTGGGTTCCGTGGTGGCGCTGTTCCTGTACCGGAAATGGGTCGATGCCCGATTCGTGTTCGCGGGCGGCCTGCTATTGATCGGCCTGGCGTGCTTCCTTGGCGCGCAACTGACTTCCGACTGGAACCGCGACCAGTTCGTGCTGACGCAGACGCTGCAAGCCTTTGGCCAGCCCATGGCGGTCGTCTCGCTGCTGTTCCTGGGTACCAGTGTCGTGCACCCCAGCGAAGGCCCGTATGTGTCGGGGAACATCAACACGCTGCGCGCCCTGGGGTCGCTAATCGGGGGCGCCGTGGTTGGGCAACTTGTGACCGTGAGTCAGCGGGTCCACGCGGAAATGCTGCTGGATCACGCTGCATTGGTAGGCAACTCCGTTCCGCTTGCCCTGGAGCCCGCTCAACTGATGGGAGTCATCGCCCAGCAGGCACTGGTACTGTCGGTCGCGGATGCCTATCGCGTCCTGGGCGTCTTGGCGCTGGTGATGGTCCCCTTCGTATTGCGACTGACCTACATTCCCGCTCCCATTTTGCAGGCCCCCGCTTCGCAATCCACATCGTCGTCCCAAGGATAGTTCCGCCATGGCCATGCCGAAAAAAGCCAAGATCACCAGTGCCGTGCTGCTCCTCGCAGTGGCAGTGGGCTGTGTCATTTATCTGAATCGCCCCGAATCCAGCGCATCGACCCAATCCACGGACGACGCCTATGTACAGGCCGATTTCACCCTCGTCGCCCCCCAGGTGTCGGGAGTGATCGGCAAGGTGCTGGTCGAAGAAAACCAACCAGTGAAAGCCGGGGATCTGCTTGCGGCCATCGACGATCGAGACTTCATCGTTGCGGTGGACGCGGCAAAGGCACAAGTCGCCGCCGCGAAGGCCAGCGTCGCGGGGCTTGCCGCGCGCGTGGCGCAGCAGGAGACCGCCATACGTCAGGCTCAGGCGACAGTCGCGGTGGACGACGCAGAACTCAAATTGGCAGAGGCCAACCAAAGGCGTTATCGGAACCTGGCTTCAGACGGATCAGGTTCGATCCAAGCGCGCCAACAGGCCGAGGCGCAGTTGGCCATTCGGCTGGCCAGCCGAGACAGGAACCGCGCGGGCCTGCAAGCGGCACGGCAACAGACGGACATCCTCAAAGCCGATCTTGAAAAAGCCAAGGCTGCACTTTCCCAAGCGCAGGCGGCGCAGGACGCGGCGGAGTTGAAGCTCTCCTATACCCAAATCACAGCGCCCATCAGCGGCCTCATCGGTCAGAAGTCAGTGCGCGTCGGCGCATTCGTGAATGCTGGCAAGCCGCTGGTGGCGGTGATCCCGCTCGATGCGGTCTACATCACGGCCAACTTCCGCGAAACGCAATTGGCACGTGTGCAGCCAGGGCAGTCGGTGGACATCAAGGTGGACGCCTTGCCGGGGGCCGTACTGAAGGGCACCGTGGAGAGCCTCGGACCGGCCAGTGGCGTCAGCTACTCGGCCGTCGCGCCACACAACGCCACGGGCAACTTCACCAAGATCGTCCAGCGCCTACCCGTGCGCATTCGCATTGACCCCGACCAGCCTGGTGCCGCGAATTTGCGCGTCGGTATGTCCGTGACGCCGAGGATCCACATCGGTGAATAGCGCCATTCGTCCAGCATGAGGAGCCATACAAATGAGGCAATACCGATATCGCGTAACTGTGGAGCAGTTGACTGATTCGCATGGCATCCCCAGCGATCGCAAGCCTCTGCAATTTGAGGCCGGAAATCATGACGACATCATCTCCGTCGTGACATGGCTTCGCAGCAGAGGTGACTTCAGTAGCCAAGATGACGCGGCGGCATTTGCGGTCGGGTTGAAGCTGTTTGCCTGGGCGATCCTGGCAAACAAGGATAACCCGCTTCTGTCTTCGTTCCTGCCGCATCTATATCAGTTCGTGAAGGAGCTAAAGGCTGGGTCGAAGACGGACCGATGACCCAGCTGCTCGCGCAACAAAGGATATGAAGGGACGCTGGGTCATGACACCTTGCTCAGAAACCACAGATAGGCTCGCCGGACTGAGGACCTGCAACGGTGGTGGGCATCGCGGCACTGTCATTGAACACGGCGTGCGCATTCTCTTTGGCACGGCCGTAGGTGCTCTGCCGGCTGTTTCTGCGGCCCAGGCTCGCTTTGTCGACGCGAAGATGTATGTGCAGGCTGGAGCGACTTCTTTGCAAGGCGACGCAACACGCGCAATGAACGTGGGCGTGATGGTGCCTTCTGGCCTCTTCAAGGGCATCAGTCGTGATGCGGGTCCGCTGACCCTGCATTGGGATCTATGGGGTGGCCATTGGAGGTCGCACCATGCTGATGGCACAACAGGCGGCTATTCCCAGCTTGGAGCCCTGATGGCTTGGCGCTACCAGCCCGCCGGACCGAAATCTCCTTGGTTCTTTGAGGCAGGCCTGGGAGGGAGCGTCTTGGACGGTCTCTACAACTCAGGGCAGCGTCGATTCAGCACGGCCTTCCAGTTCACGGAAGTGCTGGCAATTGGCTACCGCTTTGGGCCGGAAAAGGCCTACGAGGTTTCCTTGCGTGTACAGCACTTCTCGAATGCCGGCATCAAGAAACCCAATCCGGGTGAGAACTTTATGTCCTTGCGCTTCTCTCTCCCGTGGTGAAGGCGGCCGGGCATACTCGGGTGCCTGCGGTGGCACATACTAGGCCCGCCATGAGCGCCGAGAAGACGGCGCTCGTTCTGTCCGGTGGCGGTGCACGCGCTGCCTACCAGGTTGGCGTGTTGCAGGGTCTGGTGAGATTGCGCCGCGAACGTCTGGGCGACGGGGCTCCGAACCCATTCGGCATCCTATGCGGTACTTCGGCAGGTGCAATCAATGCCGCCGCTTTAGCCTGCCGGGCAGACTCCTTTGATGCGGGCGTGGAGACAATCGCCGCAGTTTGGCGAAACTTTCGCGCTGATCAGGTGTATCGCACCGATGCGCTTGGTATCGCCCGCAGCGGTGCACAGTGGCTGAGCGCGATTTCGGTAGGCTGGATGTTGGCGCGCTGGCGCAAAGAAGGGCCACGTTCGCTGCTGGACAATGAACCTTTGGCCGAACTGCTGCGACATTGGGCGCCGCTGGAACTGCTACCGCGCATGCTGGCCGAGCGTCATCTGCACGCGCTGGCGCTAGGCGCGTCCAGCTACACCAGCGGCGAACACCTCACCTTCTTTGAGGCCACCGGCGACATGACGGGCTATGAACGCTCGCAGCGGCTGGCCGTACCCATGCGACTGGGGCTGGAGCACCTGCTCGCTTCGGCGGCGATCCCCTTCGTATTTCCAGCACAGCGTATCGAGCATGCGGAGCACGCCGGCTGGTACGGCGACGGCTCGATGCGGCAAACCTCACCGATCTCGCCGGCGATCCATCTCGGTGCGCAGCGTATGCTCATCGTTGGTGCCGGTCGGCTGCATGAACCGCGTGGGCGAATCGTGCGTGATGGCGGTTACCCGACACTGGCTCAAGTTGGTGGGCACGTGCTGTCGAACGTCTTTCTCGATTCGCTCGCGGTGGACATCGAGCGTATGGAGCGCGTCAACCGTACCCTGGAAATGATGACGCTGGGGCAGCGCCTGGCCACCTCACTGCGGTCGGTGAAGGCGCTGGTGATCGCGCCAAGCGAGCGCATTGACGACATCGCGGCTCGGCACCAGAAGTACCTGCCGCGAACGGTGCGCGCGCTGTTGCGCGGCGTGGGTTCGTCCAGCGCGAGCAGTGACCTGAGCGGTTCCGCTCTGGCGAGCTACCTGTTGTTCGAGGCTCCTTTCACCCAGGAGGTAATGGCGCTGGGTGAGCGCGACACGTTGGCACAACGGCAGGCAGTCTGTGATTTCTTCGGGTGGCTTTGAGGCGTGCGCTTCACCCCCAAGCCGAGGCACTTCCAGGAAAGGCGTTGGCAGACCATTCGCGCAGTGGAACGCACCCCATATGGCGCTTCGAGGGCAAGGGATTTCCGATCGACGTGCCCGTGCGTAGCCGCAAGGAAGCGTCCGAAGGTCCGCCGCTGATCCAGGCGCATGGCTTTGGCGTGATCTATGTGCCCTCGCTGGTGGTGCAGCCGCAGAGGGACCAAGGCGAACTGACGCGGTGTTGCGGGGCTATGGATGCACCGGTATGTGGCTCTCCGCTGCATACTTGGAGCGGCGTCACAACAGCGCCGCGCAGCGGGCGCTGCTGGACGACCTGGAGGCGCGCACCGGCCAGCGCGGGCGGTATGGCGGCAAGGCGCTACGCACGACGTCTAGCACGGGAAGTTCCGCGGCGCCGCCTCGCTGAGCAACTCGGAAGCATTGCCGCTTACCCGCGCAGCGCGGCACTGGCCTCGCGGGGTCTTGGTTCGCTCTTATTTTGCCGTTCTGCGGTCTTCGCGCGCGCGAACGACTTCATAGATGTCCAGGCCGCCCTTGCCACCAGGACGATCAGACACGAAAGTCAGAATCTCGCCGTCCCCAGTGACTGCTGGCATTTGATCTTCATACTTGGTGTTGATCAGCGAGGGCAGAGGCTTGATAGGCTTCTTCCATTGCGACGGGTCCCTGGCATTCGCACCAGCCTCAAATTGCCAGATGTCGCTGCCGCCAACGCCGTCCGGGTAGATCGCCCACACATAGCGATGCTTGGGGTCAATGTGACCATCCATGTCCGGGATGCTGTTCGGCAGGATTCTCGCAGCGCCTGCCTTGCGGGTGAGTCGGTCGAAGCGGGTGACCTTGAAATCGAGATTGACCGGGTTCGCATCCTTCGCAGAAGTGAAGTAGATGTTGGCCTTTCCGTCGTAGTTGGGGCAGGAATCGATTCCTGAACTGTTCGGCCCGCCATCGTTCTCGCAACCGAGATTGACTGGCTGCTCCCATGCCATGTCGTCTCTGATGTTTCTACGGTAGCTGGCATACAGATCGAGTCCACCGCACCCCCCGGGCCGATCGCTTGCGAAGAACAGCCAATGACCATCATCGGATTGGAGCGCGCTGTGATCCGCATAGCCGCTGTTCACGCCCCTGGGCAGCAACTTCGGATCGCCCCAAGGAGAACTGCGTGTTGCGCGGTGGCTTACGTACACGCTATAGCGCGTTGGTGTGCCGTCCTTGCCCATGTACCATCCGTCCTCCGCGTTCGCGGGCGCCACGCCGCCTGGCCGATTCGACGAGAAGTACAAGGTCAGTCCGTCACCCGTGATCGTGGCCCAGCCGTCGTGGTACTCGGTGTTGATCGGTGCGCCGGCGTTCTTGACCATCCAGACGCTATTGGCGGAACCTGGATTGGGTGCGATGCGCTCGGCATGTACCTGTGCTTGAGTGGTGAGCGCAAGCGCCACGAGGCCAAAGGCCGCGGCCGCAGGACGGGACTTGAGAATAGACAAGATTGTTCTCGCGGACACGGATGTCTCCTTTCTCGGTAAATTCACTCATTCGCCTTGGGTGTTGTATTCGGTGGGGTCGGCCTGGAAGCTGTGAACGCGGGTCGCCGGCTTCGAATTCCACAGCAGCCGAACGACATCGGGGCGGGAATAGTGTCCGGTGGGGTCATATGCCGCCTTGGCCACGCCGATGAAGCCAAGATCTACATCGGCGTAGAGCAAGCCCTCTTGCGTCTCCGGAAACGGCTCGCACAGCGGCTTGGCGTCCGGACCGAAGATCTGCGCGAATCCCCCACCTTCAAGCAGCAGCTGCCGTTTCTGCGGCGTGTCAGCCAGCATCTCCAGCATTTCCTTGGACACCAACGCGCAAGGAGCCAGCACATAGCAGCCGCCCTCGAGCGCATACACTTGGCTTGCAGCCAGATTGGCTTCCGGGCTCAGCTGAAAGGCTGCCCCTCTGTAGACTGAAAAGCTCGGCCAAGCCGCCACATGGATCTGCTCATTCTGCGAATACATGGCGTACTTGCTGAGCGGTTGAATGTGCTCGGCGCAAGACAGTGCGCCAATGCGGCCGATGCTCGTTTGATGCACCGAAAGATGGCTTCCATCGCCCTCGCCGTAGACAGTCCTTTCGGCATGCGTTGGCTTGAGCTTTCGACGGGTGCTCACGACTCGCCCTTCATCGTCGATGATGGCTTGAGCAATGTACAGCGTACCGTCCTGACGCTCGCAGAACCCGAGGACAACGAATATCCTGTGCTCGGCAGCAGCAGCGCATAGGCGTTCCCACTGCGGACTTCCCACCAACAGGGCATTCTCGAAATGCCTCTGGACAAACTGCATGCCCCATGCAGGCGAGTCGAGCCAGATCCACCACGGGTACCCCGGAAGCCAGACCTCGGGAAACGCAATCAGCTTGGCGCCGTTTTTCGCGGCTTCTTCAATAAGGCGGACCGCCTTCTCGACGCCCTTGTCCAAATTAAGAAACTCTGGGGCCGCCTGAACGGCGGCGACCTTGTACTTGGCAATTTCAGAAGTTGTCATCTAGATGTCCTATCTGAAGTAAATGGAGTTCCGCTACAGCCGCGGCTGGCGTTGATCAGGCGGAGAGCACTCGAACAACGCGGGGGACCTTGAATTTGGCAAGGCGCATCCCGAGTTCGGCGCGAATGCGCTGCGTCCATTCCTCGTCGGAGGCTTGCGAGTCCTCGGTCACCAGTTCAGCAACCAGCGTGATGCCCCAAGGTGGCATGTCCTCGCCTGTAACGCGTGCCTGACGAATCCCGGGAATTGCCATGAGAGCCTCTTCGATCTCCTCGGGATAGATGTGGTATCCAGCGCAATTGATCTGGCGATCAGATCGTCCCAAATGGAACAGGAACCCGTCGCCGTCTCGACGGACGATGTCGCCTGTGTGGCACCAGCCGTCGTTGTCGGCGAACTCCTTGACGACGGTATCGGCACGAACGCACAGTTCCCCTTCGGCTGGGCCGTCATGATGTCCGCCGACGGTGACTTCGATGCCGGCGATCGGGCGTCCGCAGCTGTTCATTCGGTCTTCGCGCAATCTGCCGTCGTGGCAAAGCTCGTCCCCACGCAGGATCGACAAGGGCCAGCCTGCTTCCATGCGACCATAGATCTGGTGCAGCGAAGGCCCGAACGCATCGATCGCTATCTGCAACTCATCGACGCCCAGAGGTGCACCGCCATAGACGACCCGACGAAGACGGTGCAGCGGGTACATGTCCACGCCTTCAGCGGCACTGATCCGCTTGACCATTTCTGAGATCAACACCACGGAAGTCACTTTGTGATCCGAGATCGCCCGCAAGACGGTGGCGACATCGAAGCGAGGGAGTACGACTTGCGGCAGGCCCATGGCGATGAAAGGAAATGTCCCGATCTGACAAGTCCCATGAATGATCTGCTGGGTCGTAAGAAAGTGGTCGTCGCCGCTAACGGGAGCGCCGTATGCGCCCGTCATGAATAGACGCATGCTCGTCGTCAGCGATGCAGCCCAGTTCCGGTACGACATCGTGACAGCCACCAGCTCGCCGTTTGTGATCTGCCTTGGGTAGACGACGGCAGGTTCGTCGCGAACCCACTCACCGGGCGAGAGAGCCGTCCCCTCCAGTGGCGTTGCGTCGCTGTGCACCAGCGCATCGCCTCCGAGCAGATCTGCGTGCTCCGGATCGGCGACGATGCGGTCGACCCCTGCCGCCAGAAAGAGCTTGCGCGCTTCGTCCACCGCTAGGGCGGGATCGGCGGCTACGCGGACCGCCCCCAGCCACTCCACGGCGAGAAATGCTTCGACGGCAGCGATGCTGTTCGAATACCAAAGGCCGATGCGCTTCCGGCGCAGGCCACGCTCTGCCAGATTGCCAGCCAATGCAGCCACGACCGCAGCCAGTTCGAAACCCGTCTTTCCGCTGCCATCAACTCTAGAGAGGATGCGCTGGTGGCCTGCGCGCATCAATCCATGGTGGGTGAGCTGTCCTGCGATCAGCTGCATGTCAACCCGCATGCCGTGCCGTGAGCTGCGCCTGCAGGTCGGCGCGTCTAACCTTCGCGCCGGAGAGCACGGTCGGCAGCTCGTCCAGGATGAACACGGCGTGCAGTGTCTCGTGGGGCTTTAGTCTCTTACAACCGGCAAGACGGATTTCGGCTGCCATGGCGTCGCCGGATTCGGCGCCGGGACGCAGCGCGACGCCCGCCACCAGGCGATCCACCCCGCCGATGCGCACCGCGACGACGCCGCACTGCCGCACGCTCGGGTGCGCAAGGATCTGTTCTTCGACCGTATGTGGGTAGACGGTGCGGCCGTTGATGTTGATGACGTCGGTGCAGCGATCGACGTAGTAGGCGAAACCACACTCGTCCATGTAGGCCAAATCGCGGGGTTTGAACCAGTCATTGGCGTCGAGTGCTGAAAGATCCAGCCGGTCTACGTAACGACCGCGAGACATTGGACTGCGTGCGCGGATCTCGCCAACTTCGCCCGGCGCCTGCCGTTCGCCGAGATCATTGACGACGTCCAGCTGAAATAGGAACGACGCGGGTCGGCCGATGCTTCCCCAGCGGCGTTCATCGTCCTCTACATCGCTCCACAGCAACCGCGTCGCGACGCCTCCCATCTCAGTGACACCGTACGCATGGCACCACACGTCGCCCAGCAACCGGCTGGTCCGTTGCAGCAGCTCGGGCGTGGCAAAGAAGACGATCAGCCTGCGCAGGCAGTGCTCGATGCCGCCGCGCGATTCGATTTCGTCGAGGAGCTGAGGTAGCAGGGGGCCTGGCACGAAGGCATTGGTGACCCCGTGTCGCACGATTGCATCGACCACCCTCCCTGGATCGAACCGCTCGTCGTCCAGTATCACGTTCCGGGCTCCCCGGACGAGGTGCGGGTAGAGATTGTGTGCACCGCTGCACCATTGCAGAGAATGGAAATGCAGGCACACGTCGTCCTTGGAGAGAGAGCCCGCGTTGGGACCAAAGGAGTCCAGGTGCTCCAGATTCTGCGAGACCATCGCCAGCCATGCGCGGTGGGACATTTCCCAGAGCTTGGGCATGCCAGTAGTGCCGCTCGTCGGCTGAAGATAGTAGGGAGCGTCATCGTCCACCTCGAAGTGCGGCTCCTCGTCACTCGCTTGATCTAGCAGAGTGGCAAAGGGAGTCGCCCATCCAGGCACCTCGTGTTCTGCACCGATGCCGACCAGATGGAGGGCCTTGAGCGCGTCGAGATGCTCGGCGATCGCCTGCGCGAACCGCACATCGAACACCAGAACCCGCGCCTTCGCGGCACGTAAAGTCGCGATGTGAGTCTGGATCGGGAGATGCGCATGCAAGGCGACGCGAGGAAATCCGAACTTGTCGAAACCGAGCCAGCAGTGAACAATTTCCCTTCGGTTGTACGACAAAACCCCGATGGCGCTGCCCCGCGGGATTTTTAGTCGATCAGCGATTGCGGAACCAGCCTTGTTCGCCTGCCTGTTGAGTTCAAAGTATGTTTCCTGTCCGTCGTCCGTCACCAGTGCGGTGCGTTCGGCATACTGCGTTGCCGCAGTCGCGATGGCCAGTCCCGGCTCGATCTTCATGTCTTCCTCTCGTGGTAGTTCGTCCTATTTGCCGTTTTCGCTACGACTGACGCCGATGCCTCTGCACTTCGGCATGTGTCTGCGTTCAGGCGCCCGACGGACATGCGGGACCCCGTGCAAGACCTATGTGTCGCTGCGGGCATCGCAATGTAGGATGCAAAAGCCACAAAAGTTTTCCTCCTAGCGCAGCGTTTCTTGTCCTGGAGTGCAATATGCAGACGAGCTCCTGCTTCACCACGGACGGGATGGCGATGGCGGATCGCCTCCCGTACTGGAACGAGGTCGTTTCGAGTACGTTCATCCCGTCGAGCGTGCAGCCTCCCCGTGCAGGCGAGTTCCGAGCAAGCCTGCACAACGAGCGACTGGGCGAGGCGGAGCTTACGGTTGTTCGCGCTTCGCCACAGCGCGTGGCGAGAACCAGCGCACTGATCCGCCTGTCGAGCGATGAATGCCTGATGTTCGGCTTTGCGCCCAAAGCCCGATGGAAAGTCAGCCAGCACGGCCGAACTGTCCAGGTTGCACCGATGCAGTTCGTGCTCTACGACTCGAACTATCCCTTCGAGCTTGAGTTCGACGAGGACTTCGACCTGCATGTGCTGCAGTTGCCGCACGCAAGTCTTGCGTTTGCTGGGAGCAGGCTTTCGGATGTTGCGGGCAGGCCGTTCGACGCAGTGTCAGGCGCGGGTAAGTTGCTGGCGTCCTTGATCGAGGAGGTCCGCAGCGGCCATACGTCTTCCGGAGTGATTGCCAGGACATCGCTTGGCAGCGTCGCAGTCCATCTGGCAACCTCGATGGTTTCCGAGTTGCTCGAGCTTCGAACCGATGAGGCCAACGAGCGCGAACTCCGGCTGCTCAGGGTGAAATCGTACATTGAGTTGAACCTGGCCAACCCGAGGCTCGACCCGCATGCGATTGCATCGGCCAACGGAATGTCGGTACGCACGCTGCATGGGCTCTTCAGCGCCGAGGAACTGGGAGTGTCGACCTACGTCACCCATCGGCGTCTTCTGCGGTGCAAAGAGGACCTCGGCAATGCGATGCACTCGTCGCTGTCCGTGGCCGGGATCGCGATGCGATGGGGTTTCTGGAATAACGCCTACTTCAGCCGCGCATTCAAGCGGATGTTCGGCATTTCGCCGCGCTCATACCGGATTGGTCGGAGACCGTAGCACGACTCCAGCCCGGTGCTCGCAGCGCTGCAAACGAGCGATAACGGCGTCAGAAAAATGCGTGCGCCGCCTAGTAGGTCTGCATCGGGGTCGCGTCGCGGCCTCCAAGTGAGTGCTGCGGGCGACGCTCTTGCGCCAGCTCGAGCGTGAGCTCGGCTCAGGTGCGAGTGCCGGCAGGTTAAATGTCAAGGGCGCTTGCCGGACTCGCGACCGGATTGCGCAGTGTCACGATCTCTTCAGCCAAAGTCGGATGGATGCCGATAGTGCTGTCAAATACGGCTTTGGTAGCCCCGGCCTTTATGGCCACTGCGAACCCCTGCACAATCTCGCCTGCGTCCTGGCCAACAATATGCAGGCCTACGACGCGGTCGCTGGCGGTATCTACCACCAACTTGACCAGGGCGCGCTCGGTGCTGCCCGACAGAGTGTGCTTGAGCGGCCTGAACGCGCTTCGATACACCGCCACTTCCCCGAATTCTTCGCGCGCCTGCGCCTCGCTGTATCCCACGGTTCCGATGCTGGGGTCCGTGAAAACGGCCGTGGGAATGAAGTCGTAGCGCATCTTGCGTTGTCCTTGCCCAAAGTGTCCGCGCCGAAGTAAATCTGAGCCACCGGGGGTGCGGCGGATTTCTTGGACTGGTTATGCCATGAGCCCCAGGCTCTTGCGATATTCAACAGGGCTGAGAGCGCCCAGTGAGATCTTGATCCGTTTCTCGTTGTACCAGCGGATGTATGCGTCCAGGGCCTGGGTGAACTGCTCGATGCTCGCGGCTTTCCCGTCTCGAGGGTAGAACATTTCCGTCTTCAGCCTGCCGAAGAAGCCCTCGCAGGCGGCGTTGTCAGGCGAGCACCCTTTGCGTGACATCGAACGAATCGTAAGCCGTCAATTGACCACGCCCTTGTTCAGGGAGCGATGAGCTGTGAGGCTACGTGCCCATGTATATAGCACCATGAAGCGGCCCCGATTCCCGTTTCACGGCCG
>NZ_AQPL01000407.1:0-23415 GCF_000395345.1 Cupriavidus sp. WS
CCGCTCCCGGCTTCCCGCCAAGATCCGCTTTCCCGTTTTTCCCCGCCTCTCCTGCCCAGCCGCCATGTCCGACCTCGCCTCCCGCCTCGACAGTTTCCTCGCCCGCCTCGAACAATGGTTGCCGCCGCAGTTGAGCGACGCCGACTGGGAGCAGGCCGTCGCATTCCGCTGGCGCAAGCGGCAGAGCCTGTTCGGCAACATCGGCTACCTGCAGGCGATCCGCCAGTTGCCGCCGATCCACCTCGACGACCTCAAGAACATCGAGCGCCAGAAGGACGCCATCGTCGCCAACACGCGCCAGTTCGTGCGGTGCCTGCCGGCCAACAACGTGCTGCTGACCGGCGCGCGCGGCACCGGCAAGTCGTCGCTGATCAAGGCCTGCCTCAACGCCTTCGTCAAGGACGGCCTGCGCCTGGTGGAAGTGGACAAGGACGACCTGGGCGACCTCGGCGACATCGTCGAGCAGCTGGCGGCGCGCCCGGAGCGCTTCGCCATCTTCTGCGACGACCTGTCGTTCGAGGACGGCGAGTCGGGCTACAAGTCGCTCAAGTCGGCGCTGGACGGCTCGGTGGCCGCGCAGTCGGACAACGTGCTGATCTACGCCACCTCCAACCGCCGCCACCTGCTGCCCGAGTACATGAAGGACAACGAGACCTACCGCCACACCGACGACGGCGAGATCCATCCCGGCGAAGTGGTGGAGGAAAAGATCTCGCTGTCCGAGCGCTTCGGCCTGTGGCTGTCGTTCTACCCGCCCAAGCAGGACGAGTACCTGGCCATCGTCGGCCACTGGCTCCAGCATTTCGGCTGCTCGGACGAGGACGTGGCCGCCGCGCGCGGCGACGCGCTGGTGTGGGCGCTGGAGCGCGGCTCGCGCTCGGGCCGCGTGGCCTGGCAGTTCGCGCGCGACTGGGGCGGCAAGCATGGCAAGCCGTTCGTCGCCTCGGCCGAAGGCCAGGCATGAGCGAGGCCCCGCAAAGCGCCGCCGGCACCGCGCGCAAGGTGACGGAGGTCGCCGTGGGCGTGCTGGTGCAGCCCGACGGCCGCTTCCTGCTGGCGCAGCGCCCGGCCGGCAAGCCCTACGAAGGCTATTGGGAATTCCCGGGCGGCAAGCTCGAGCCGGGCGAATCGGTGGAGGAAGCGCTGGCGCGCGAACTGCACGAGGAGCTCGGCATCGCGGTGTCGCAATCGGTGCGCTGGCAGGTGCTCGAGCACGATTACCCGCACGCCTACGTGCGCCTGCATTTCTGCAAGGTCACGGCATGGTCGGGCGAGCTGGTGGGGCGCGAAGGGCAGGCGTTCTCATGGCAGTCGGCGCCGGTCGAAGTGGGACCGCTGCTGCCGGCCACGGTGCCGGTGGTGGCGTGGCTGGCTGACGAGGGCAAGCGCTAAGACTGCGCTTCGTCGGGCAAACCGGTGGCATGCGGGGCGCAGCGACTGTGACCACAGGCGCGGGCCGGCGATGCGCGATGGCGGTATGAACCGCTGCAGACGCCGGCCAACGCCGCGCCTCAGTCCTCGTCGTCCTGCTCCGCCGACGGATCCTCGCCGGGTTTGCCGCCGATCACGTATTTTTCCGAGGCCCACGCGCCGAGGTCGATCTGCTTGCAGCGCTCGGAACAGAACGGGCGGAACTTGTTCTCCGGCACCCAGGCCACATCCTTGCCGCAGGTGGGGCACTTGACTACGGTTGTCATCGCTTCAGAAATTGCAGAGCTTGAGCAGGAAGGGAATGTCGGCATCCACGGAGCGCGGGCGCAGGTCGCCGTCCTGCTGCGTGAAACGGACCCACAGCATGTACTTGTTGGCGCTCATCTCGGGGATGAAGGCCAGCAGCGAGTCGTCGAGCATCACCTGCATGAGCTGGTAGCTGCGGCCCGACAGCATCTGCTGGTAGCTGCCGCCGGTGGCGATGACCTTGCCGCTCTGGCCGGACTCGCGCAGCAGCCGCAGCACGGTGTTGGTGCCCATGCGCAGCGCCACCAGCGGGCGCGCCCACTTGAGGATGTCGGCGCGGCGGTCCTCGGCCGGGCGATGCTGCCATGCGTAGTAGGCCGGCAGGTCGAATTCGCAGGTGCCGCCGGGAATGATGGCGCGGCTGCGGATGCTGGTGAGCCACTCGTTGTCGGTCAGCAGCTGGCCGGCCTTGCCCACCACCTGGTTGAGCTGCGACATGGCCTGCTCGATCTCGCCGATGACCGCGTCGAGCGCGCCCTGGTCGATCTGCGGGTTGGCGCGCAGCGCGGCCAGCGCCTGGCGCTGGCGCTCCAGTTCCTTGAGCAGGTCGGTCTTGAGGTCCGCGCGGCCGGCCACGTCGATAACCTCGAACAGTGTCGTCAGCGCCACGTGGTGCTGCAGGGCATGATCCTGGCCGAGGAAATAATCCAGGCGATCGAACAGGTCTTCCAGGCGCAGGAGAGTCCTGATGCGTTCGTTGAAAGGATATTCGTACAGAATCAAGTGATTGTCCGGGCGGCAGGGCGGTTTGGCGGGCGGCGTTGCTGGCGGGGTTGCTGGCTACGGGGCCCAGTATGGGACCATTTCCCGCTTGTATCCAGCGCATTCTATGCGAGTCCGCGTGGCAGGACAACGAAAGCGCCGACTAAAGGTGCATCCCGCGCCACCGGTTCCCGCCGGCCGTATCAGCGCCATCGGCTGCATCGGCTGCATCGGCTTCCCGGGCGGCCCCATCGGTTCCTTCGGCGCTCAGCCGGCGGCGAGCGCGCGGTAGAGCCGGTCGAGCCGCTCCACCTGCGGCGCCAGCGCCTCGGGCGGGCCGTCGTTGTCGACCACGTCGTCGGCGCGGGCCAGCCGCTCGGCGCGGCGGGCCTGCTTCGCCATGATGGCCTCGACCTGCGCGCGCGTGAAGCCGTTGCGCGCCATCACGCGCGCCACCTGCGTGGCCTCGCTGCAATCGACCACCAGCACGCGGTCCACGCGGCTGGCCCAGGTGCCGGACTCGACCAGCAGCGGCACCACGTAGATCAGGTAGGGGTGCCGGCCCGCCGCGCGGATCTCGGCGGCGCGGGCCTCGGTCAGCTGGCGGATCAGCGGATGGGTGATGGCTTCGAGCCGGGCCTTGGCCGCGGGGTCGGCAAACACCAGCGCGCGCATGGCGTCGCGGTCCATCGCGCCGTCGGCGCGCAGGCAGCCGGGGCCGAAGGCCGCCACCAGCGCGGCAATGGCCAGCCCGCCCGGCGCGGTGATCTCGTGCGCCAGCAGGTCGGTGTCGATCAGGGCGGCGCCGCGCGCGGCGAACAGGTCCGCCACGCGGGTCTTGCCGGAGCCGATGCCTCCGGTCAGTCCGATTTGCAGCATGTCCGTATCCAGGCTATCCAGGCTTGCATGGGTGGGCGGCGCGCCGTCAGCCCGCCAGGCCCAGCGGCAGCACGTTGGCGCCGAAGAACAGCACCAGCAGGCCGGCGCCGGCGATATAGGGGCCGAAGGCGAAATGCGTATCGCGATCCTGACGGCGCAGCGCGATATTGGCAAGCGCGAACACCAGCCCCACCACCGACGACAGCAGCACCAGCGCCGGCAGCGCCTGCCAGCCGAACCAGCCGCCCAGCGCCGCCATCAGCTTGAAGTCGCCGTAGCCCATGCCTTCCTTGCCGCGCACCAGCTTGAACGCCCAGTACACCGTCCACAGCAGCAGGTAGCCCGCCGCCGCGCCGGTCACGGCGTCGGCCAGCGGCGCGAACAGCCCGCCGAGGTTGAGCAGCAGGCCCAGCCACAGCAGCGGCAGCGTGATCTGGTCGGGCAGCAGCTGCGTGTCCGCGTCGATCAGGGTGAGGGCGATCAGCGCCCAGATCAGGGCGATGGCCGCCAGCGCCTGCCAGGTCGGGCCGAAGTGGGCGGCGGCCAGCGCGGTGAGCAGCGCGGTGCCGGCTTCGACCAGCGGGTAGCGCTTGCCGATCGGCGCCTTGCAGGCCGAGCAGCGCCCGCGCAGCGCCAGGTAGCTCAGCACCGGGATGTTCTCCAGCGCGCCGATCGCGTGGCCGCAATGCGGGCAGGCCGAGCGCGGCACCATCAGGTTGTAGGTCTCGGGGTGGGGCAGCGGGTCGTCGCGCAGCGAGGCGATG
The DNA here is from genome assembly GCF_000395345.1 of Cupriavidus sp. WS. Lineage (NCBI taxonomy): Bacteria > Pseudomonadati > Pseudomonadota > Betaproteobacteria > Burkholderiales > Burkholderiaceae > Cupriavidus > Cupriavidus sp. WS. Next base: position 4,083 of record NZ_AQPL01000407.1, read on the forward strand.
TAGTTGGCCTCGTCGTGCTCCATCATGCGCGGCAGCCGGTGCACCACCACGTTGAGGAAGCTGCCGACCACCAGGCCGAGCAGCGCCGCCGCCGTCACCAGGAACCAGGGCGGCAGCAGCGCCAGCGACGCGATGGCCTGCGCGGGCGCCGCCGGTGCGGAAAACGCGGAGAGCGCGCCGGCGGCGCCGTGCGCGGAAAACAGCCACTGCATGCGTTACACCACCTGTCCCAGTTTGAAGATCGGCAGGTACATCGCCACCACCATGCCGCCGATGAGCACGCCCAGCACCACGATGATGAGCGGCTCGATCAGGCTGGAGATGGCGGCCACGGCGTCGTCCACCTCGCGCTCGTAGAACTCCGCCACCTTCAGCAGCATGTTGTCCAGCGCGCCCGACTCCTCGCCGATCTGCGTCATCTGCAGCACCATGTTGTCGAACACGTGGGTGGCCTGCATGGCGTTGGTCAGGCTGGTGCCGATGCGCACCGACTGCTCGATCTCCCGGGTGGCGTCGTAGTAGACCCAGTTGCCGGCCGCGCCGGCCACCGACTCCATCGACTCCACCAGCGGCGTGCCGGCGGCGAACATGGTGGCCAGCGTGCGCGTCCAGCGCGCGATCACGGCCTTGCGGAACAGCGAGCCGAAGATCGGCAGCCGCAGCAGCATCCGGTCGCTGGCGCGCTGCACCTTCTCCGAGCGCTTGAGGCTGCGCAGGTAGAAGGCGATGCCGAACACCGGCACGCCGATCACGATGTACCAGTTGTTGACGAAGAAGTCCGACATGGCGATCACGGCCAGCGTCGGCGCCGGCAGGTTGGCGCCGAAGCTCGAGAACACGCCCTTGAAGGCCGGGATCACGAAGATCATCAGGATCACCGTCACGGCGAAGGCCACCGTCAGCACCGCGATCGGGTAGATCATGGCCGACTTGATCTGACTCTTCAGCGCGATGGTCTTTTCCATGTAGAGCGACAGGCGCTCCAGCAGGGCGTCCAGGATGCCGCCCTGCTCGCCGGCGTCGATCAGGTTGCAGTAGAGCGTGTCGAAGTAGCGCGGCTGGCGGCGGAAGGCCTGCGCCATGCTGCTGCCCGATTCGATGTCGAAGCGGATCTCGGCCAGCAGCTGCGTGAAGTTCGGGTTGGCGTGGCCGCGCGCGATGATGTCGATCGACTGCAGCAGCGGGATGCCCGCCTTGAGCATGGTCGAGAGCTGACGCGTGAAGTACGCGATGTCCTTCTCGGTGATCTTGCGCCCGCGCGCGGCGCGCCGCTTCTTGAGCTTGACCACGGTGAGGCCCTGCTTGCGCAGGGTGGCGTTGACCTCGGCCTGGCTCTCGGCGCGCAGCTCGCCCGTGAACACCTTGCCCTTGCGGTCCTTGCCCTCCCACTCGAAGATGTACTGCGTGGGCGCCTTACGCCCAGATTTCCCCTTGGGCGCAGCCGCCTTGCGAGCGGCGGCGGCTGGTGCGCGTGTCGCCATGATTGACCCCAAATGACATGCTTTGTTGTTTTACATATTGGTTGTTGCCAGCACTTCTTCCAGCGAGGTGACGCCCTGCTTCACCTTGGCCAGGCCGGCTTCGCGCAACGATAGCACGCCGTCGCGGCGCGCCTGCTCGGCGATCTGCAGCGCGGTGCCGTGCGCGAGGATGATCTGCTGCATCGCCTCGGTGATCGGCATCACCTGGTAGATGCCGCAGCGGCCCTTGTAGCCGGTGCCGTTGCAGCGCTCGCAGCCGACCGGGTGGTAGGGCTGCCAGCTGCCGTCGAGGTCGGCCTCCTGGAAGCCGGCGTCGACCAGCACCTCGCGCGCCAGCTCGCCGGGCCGCTTGCACGTGCACAGGCGGCGCGCCAGCCGCTGCGCGGTGATCATCAGCACGCTCGAGGCGATGTTGAACGGCGCCACGCCCATGTTCATCAGGCGCGTGAGCGTGGTCGGCGCGTCGTTGGTGTGCAAGGTGGAGAACACCAGGTGGCCGGTCTGGGCCGCCTTGATCGAGATGTCGGCGGTTTCCAGGTCGCGGATTTCGCCGACCATGATGATGTCCGGATCCTGCCGCAGGAACGAGCGCAGCGCCGCGGCGAAGGTCAGGCCGGCCTTCTCGTTGACGTTGACCTGGTTGATGCCGGGCAGCTGGATTTCGGCCGGGTCCTCGGCCGTGGAGATGTTGATGTCGCCCTGGTTGAGCCGGTTCAGGAAGGTGTACAGCGACACCGTCTTGCCGCTGCCGGTGGGGCCCGTCACCAGCACCATGCCGTAGGGGCGCTTGATGACGTCGAGCAGCAGCGCCTTCTGCGCCGGCTCGTAGCCGAGCTGGTCGATGTCCAGCTTGTCGGAGGACGACTCCAGGATCCGGATCACGATCTTCTCGCCGAACAGCGTCGGCAGCGTGGAGACGCGGAAGTCGATCGCCTTCTCGACGACCTCCTTGGGCTCCTTGCCGTCCTTGTCCTTCTCGGCGTTCTTGTCCTTGGGCAGCGCGATCAGCAGCTTCATGCGGCCGTCCTGCGGCACGCGCTTTTCCGAGATGTCCAGGCGCGACAGCACCTTGATGCGGGTGGCGATCTTGTCGCGGATGTCGACCGGCGGGCGCGCCACCTCCTGCAGCACGCCGTCGACGCGGAAGCGGATGCGGTAGAAGGTCTCGAACGGCTCGAAGTGCAGGTCGGAGGCGCCGCGGTGGAAGGCTTCGGTCAGCAGCTTGTGCAGGAAGCGCACCACCGGCGCGTCGTCGATGTCGCCGGCGGTCTTGTTGCGCTGGGCGGCGGCGGAGGCGACCGGGTCGTACTCGATCATCTTGCGCTCGGCCTGCACCGGCGCGATCGACTTGAGCGTGCCGCCGCCGTCCTCGCTGGCGGAGCGCACGTACTGCATCAGCTTGTCGTGCTCGACGACGACGGTATCGACCGGCAGGTTGTACTTCTGCTTGATGGCGTCGAGCCCGGCCTGGTTGCCCGGGTCGGACAGGGCCAGCACCAGGCGGTTCTCGCGCCGGCCCAGCGGCAGCAGCCGGTGCGCGTGGAACTCGCGGTTGCCGGCCAGCGCCGGCGGCACCTTGTTCAGGTTGTACTGGCCCAGATCGACCAGGGGCAACTGATATCTATCAGCCGCGAAGATCGCCACATCGTGCGCAGTCATGGTGCCGCTGGCGATGATCTCGTCGATCAGCTGCGACTTTTTTTCTCGTGCCGACTGTTCAAGCTGGGCGAGCAGGGCAGGCGCGATGCGCCGGCTCTGTGCAAGAGCTAGACCAAGTGTCATGGCAAAAAAGCTGGTGGCCGGCAAGCGGCCGAAAGACCCCGAATCGGCGCAGTTTGCAGGCGGGGTCACTTTTTGTAAAGGCGAGGCGCGCCCGGCGTTGGCGTTTGCGCGACAGGTGCGCAACCCTACTGGCGCGGGGGGATGGGTGTGGCGCCGGCGGCGGGGTGGCCGGGAGGCGTCAGGCGGCGGCGGTCCGGCCGCAGCATGGTGAGGACACGGACCGGAGACCCGGACGAAAAAATCGCGCGGACGAACGCGGACGAAAAAAAAGCCGCACATCGCTGTGCGGCTTTTCTTGTACGGTCTTGCCGACCGTGAAAACTGGTCGGGGTGAGAGGATTCGAACCTCCGGCCTCTACGTCCCGAACGTAGCGCTCTACCAGGCTAAGCTACACCCCGTTTTTCTTGCTTTTTTCTATCGCTGCGCCAGAAATATTGTTGCAGCGAGAAAGCACACAAGTGTAGCAGCCTTTTTTTCGGATGGGAAGAGGCAACCGCATGTTCCTTGTGTTTTTGCTGTCAGGCCCGCTTGCCGGGGCCGCCCGATTTCACGACTGGCGCTGCAGCGAAAACGCGCACAGGTCGATCAGCGTCTGCTTGAGCGGCGACTCGGGGAATTGCCGCGCGGCCTTCTCCGCCGCCTCGGCTTCGCGCCGCGCGGCTTCGAAGGTGACTTCGAGCGCGCCGCTGTCGTGGATCGCCGCGAACACCGCGTCGAAGTGCTCGGTGCCGCCTTGCACGATGGCGTCGCGCGCGAGCGCGCGCTGCGCGTCGGTGCCGTGCTCGAGCAGGTGCAGCAGCGGCAGCGTGGGCTTGCCCTCGCGCAGGTCGTCGCCGGCGTTCTTGCCCATCTGCTCGGCGCTGGCGGTGTAGTCCAGCATGTCGTCGATGAGCTGGAAGGCCGTGCCGATGCGCCGCCCGTATTCGGCCGCGGCTTCCTCGGCGGTGGCGTCCGCGCCGGCCAGCACGGCGCCGAGCTGGGCCGAGGCCTCGAACAGCTTGGCGGTCTTGTAGCGGATCACCTGCAGGTAGCGCTCCACGGTGACGTCGGGGTCGTGCATGTTGAGCAGTTGCAGCACCTCGCCCTCGGCGATCACGTTGGTGGCGTTGGAGAGGATCTCCATGATGCGCATGCTGCCGGCGTCCACCATCATCTGGAACGCGCGCGAATAGAGGAAGTCGCCCACCAGCACGCTGGCGGCGTTGCCGAACACCGCGTTGGCGGTCTGGCGGCCGCGCCGCAGCTCGGACTCGTCGACCACGTCGTCGTGCAGCAGGGTGGCGGTGTGGATGAACTCCACCACGGCGGCCAGCTCGTGGTGGCGGTGGCCGTCGTAGCCGAAGGCCCGCGCGGACAGCAGCAGGATCACGGGGCGCAGGCGTTTGCCGCCGGCGCTGATGATGTATTCGCCGATCTGCTCGATCAGCGGCACTTCGGAGGCGAGCCGCTGGCGGATCACCGAATCGACGGCGCGCATGTCGGCAGCGACCGGGGCAAGCAAGGCAGTGGCGGAAGACTGGGACAAGATGTTCACCGTTACGCAAAACCCGCCGATTATAAGCGATGCGGGTGTATGTATGTCCCCTGAACGGGGGGTGCCGGGGTCGCGGGCCGGGGCATGCGCGTGGCGCGGGCGCCATGCACGCGCGGCCTATAATGTCCGCATGACCGAAAGACATTTTTCTTCGCGTCGCCGGCTGCGCCGCACCGCCTGGTGGGCTGCCTTCGCCGCCCTGGCGGGCTTCCTGCTGGCGGACCTGATCTGAGCCGGGCCCGCGCCGGACCCCGTCCGTGCGCCACGCAATGTGCGCGAGGCGCCGCCGGACAGGCTATGTACCTGTTTTCTTTGTACTTTTACCGGATCTGGTATAGAATCACGGGTTTCCTCCGGCCGCTTTGCATTGTTTACGGCTGCGCCGGCGGGAGATAACCGGCGCCAATTGGGCTGTCCGGGCCATCCGGACCCTCCTGCCCAAGCAGGGCGGACGGAGCGCCAGGGCAGGCCGGCATTGGCTTTCGGCGTTTTATTTCACATCGAGAGGTTCGACAATGTACGCGGTCGTAAAAACCGGCGGCAAGCAATACAAGGTTGCTGCTGGCGAAAAACTTAAAGTAGAACAGATACCGGCAGACATTGGCGCAGAAATCACGCTCGACCAGGTGCTCGCAGTGGGCGCCGGCGACCAACTCAAGTTTGGTACGCCGCTGGTGAGCGGGGCTTCCGTCAAGGCTACCGTTATCTCCCAAGGTCGTCACGACAAGGTGAAGATCTTCAAGATGCGCCGTCGCAAGCACTACCAGAAGCGTCAAGGCCATCGTCAAAACTACACCGAGCTGCGCATCGAATCGATCGTCGCCTGAGCTGCCGCTCAGTCCACATCGAAATCGAATTCAAGCGTAACCAGGTAAAGTCAAGCGACAGGAGTTAGTCATGGCACAGAAAAAGGGCGGCGGTTCCACACGGAACGGCCGCGATTCCGAATCGAAGCGTCTGGGCGTCAAGGTGTACGGTGGCCAGGCCATCAACGCCGGCAGCATCATCGTGCGTCAGCGCGGTACGCGCGTGCACCCGGGCGAGAACGTCGGCATTGGCAAGGATCACACCCTCTTTGCCCTGATCGACGGTCACGTGCAGTTCGCCGTCAAGGGCGCTGCCAAGAAGCAGCAGGTCAGCGTCGTTCCGGCAGCCTGATCACCGCCTTTGCAGCACGAAGGCCCCGCAGCACTTGCGGGGCTTTTTCATTTCTGGCGACAATCCCGTTGTCGCCATCCGCCACGCCCGCGCTCCCCGCCCTTCCGGCCGGGCGCGCGGCGCGGCCGCTCCACCACGGAAGGTCATCATGAAGTTCATCGACGAAGCCAGAATTGAAGTCATTGCCGGCAATGGCGGCAATGGCAGCGCATCGATGCGGCGCGAGAAATTCGTCCCCTTCGGCGGACCGGACGGTGGCGACGGCGGCCGCGGCGGCAGCGTGTTCGCGGTGGCGGACCGCAACATCAACACCCTGATCGACTTCCGCTACGCCAAGAAGCACGTGGCGCGCAACGGCGAGAACGGCCGCGGCGCGGACTGCTACGGCGCCGGCGGCGAGGACGTGACGCTGCGCATGCCGGTCGGCACGCAGATCCTGGACATGGACACCGGCGACCTGATCGCCGACCTGACCGAGCACGGCCAGACCGTGTGCCTGGCCGAGGGCGGCATGGGCGGCTGGGGCAACCTGCACTTCAAGTCCAGCACCAACCGCGCGCCGCGCCAGCAGGTCGACGGCAAGCCCGGCGAGCGCCGCATGATCAAGCTCGAACTCAAGGTGCTGGCCGACGTGGGCCTGCTGGGCATGCCCAATGCCGGCAAGTCCACGCTGATCTCGCACATCTCCAACGCGCGCCCCAAGGTGGCGGACTATCCGTTCACCACGCTGCACCCGAACCTGGGCGTGGTGCGCGTCGACCACGAGCAGTCCTTCGTGGTGGCCGACATCCCCGGCCTGATCGAAGGCGCGGCCGAGGGCGCCGGGCTGGGCCACCAGTTCCTGCGCCACCTGCAGCGCACCGGCCTGCTGCTGCATATCGTGGACCTGGCGCCGTTCGACGAGAACGTGGACCCGGTGGCGGAGGCGCGCGCCATCGTCAACGAGCTGAAGAAATACGACGAGAGCCTCTACGACAAGCCGCGCTGGCTGGTGCTCAACAAGCTGGACGTGGTGCCGGAGGACGAGCGCGAGAAGCGCGTCAAGGATTTCGTCAAGCGCTACAAGTGGAAGGGCCCGGTGTTCCGCATCTCCGCCCTGACTGGCGAAGGCTGCCGCGAACTGATCTACGCGATCAAGGACCACCTCGCCGCGATCAAGGCCGAGGAGGCCGCCGCGCTGGCCGAGCCGGACATCCGCTTCGACGAGCGCCTGCACAATATCGACCATTCCGGCACGGAGCAGGACTGATCCGCTCCGCGCCAGCCAGCCAGCAACGACAGCCGCAGTACCCAGAAGACAGGATCCCGCCATGCAATCGGTCATCGCCCAGGCAAAACGTATCGTCGTGAAGGTCGGGTCCAGCCTGGTGACCAACGACGGCAAGGGGCTCGATCACGACGCCATCGCCCGCTGGGCGGCCCAGATCGCCAAGCTGCGCATGGCCGGCAAGGAAGTCGTGCTGGTCAGCTCGGGCGCCATCGCCGAGGGCATGCAGCGCCTGGGCTGGGTGCGCCGCCCGAAGGAAATCCACGAATTGCAGGCCGCCGCCGCGGTGGGCCAGATGGGGCTGGCGCAGGTCTACGAAAGCCAGTTCGGCCGCTACGGCATCCGCACCGCCCAGGTGCTGCTGACCCACGCCGACCTGGCCGACCGCGAGCGCTACCTGAATGCGCGCTCGACCCTGCTGACGCTGCTCTCGCTCGGCGTGGTGCCGATCATCAACGAGAACGACACGGTCGTCACCGACGAAATCAAGTTCGGCGACAACGACACCCTCGGCGCGCTGGTCACCAACCTGATCGAAGGCGACGCGCTGGTGATCCTGACCGACCAGCGCGGCCTCTACACCGCCGACCCGCGCCGCGACCCGCAGGCCGTCTTCGTCGAGGAAGCGCTGGCCGGCGCGCCCGAGCTCGAGGCGATGGCCGGCGGCGCCGGCAGCTCGATCGGCCGCGGCGGCATGCTGACCAAGATCCTGGCCGCCAAGCGCGCGGCCAAGTCGGGCGCCCACACCGTGATCGCCTCGGGGCGCGAAGCCAACGTGCTGGAGCGGCTGGCCGGCGGCGAAGGCATCGGCACCCAGCTGCTGGCGCCGACCGGGCGCCTGAACGCGCGCAAGCAATGGATGGCCGACCACCTGCAGATGCGTGGGCGCGTGGTGATCGACGCCGGCGCGTGCGAAAAGCTCACCAGCGGCGGCAAGTCGCTGCTGCCGATCGGCGTGGTGGAAGTGGAGGGCGAGTTCGCGCGCGGCGAGGTCATCGCCTGCGTCGACGCCGGCGGGCACGAGGTGGCGCGCGGCATCACCAACTATTCCAGCGCCGAGGCGCGCCTGATCGCGCGCAAGCCGTCGTCCGAGATCGAGCGCGTGCTGGGCCATCAGAACGAGCACGAGCTGATTCATCGCGACAATCTCGTGCTGGTCTGACGGGCCGGGGAAGGCAAACAAGAAAGGCTGCACATCGTGCAGCCTTTCTTGTTTGCCCACAAACCTTCAATTGCCGAAGGTTTGCTCCCCTCTCTCACGCCAGCGGGAGAGGGGAGAACACAAGCGGCAAGCCGATGCTGTCTGCCAGTAGCTCGCCGCCCGCTGCCGCTCAGCGCGAGAACAGGCTCTTGCGCGGCGCGTCCCCGCGCATCTGCCGGACGATCTCCTCCGCCGTGCCGGCCGCTCCGCGGCCCTCGCAGAGGAAGTCGGTGGCGAGCGCGTTGGCGTAGTTGTTGCGCGTGCCCTTGACCACGCGGATCCAGCCGTCGCGGTCGTCGCTGCCGTTGCGCACCCATTCCTTGGCGCCCTTGGGCAGCGTGGCGAACAGCTTGCGCTCGTAGGAATCGCAGCGGAAGCCTTCGAAGCTGCTGGTGCGCGTGCCGCCCGGGCCGCGGATCACCACCGTGTAGCGCACCGCGCCGTCCTTGCCGACCACGACCGACCTGGCGTCCACGGCGAAGTCGAAGTTGCCGGTGGGGCTGACCTCGAACGGGATCAGGTCGGCGTCCTGCGGCAGCGCGGGCAGCGGCGTCGCCGCCTCGTTGAACTCGCGCGGCCCGAACAGCGGCGCGAACAGGCTCGATTCCTTCTTGGGCGTGTAGTCCTCGGCGTCTTCGTCCGGGGCGTCGACCTGGGTGTAGTTCGGCTTGGTGCTGCCGCAGCCGGCCAGGCCCAGGGAAAGGGTTGCCGCCAGCAGGCAGGCGGCGGTCAGCCGGGAGCGAAAGCCCCGGCCGGCGGATTCAATCATCGGTACTCCGTTCTGTGGACGCCGGCATGGCCGGCGGTGTTGGGCCGTGATCGCCGGCCTGCTCGTCGCACGGGCCCTGCGGCTCGTGCGCGAGGCGGCCGTCGGCCCCGGCGTGTTCGTCCGGCGCGCCACGGCCCGCGGGGCGTGCCGCGGCGTGCCTGCCGTGCGCGCCGTGGGTCCCGTAGGGGCTCAGCGGCGCGCGCGCATTGCGCTGCAGGAAGCGCGACAGCTCGTTCAGCGCGAGCTGGTACACCTCGCGCTTGAACTCGATGACGGCATCGAGCGGTACCCAGTAGTGGCTCCAGCGCCAGGCATCGAACTCCGGATGGTCGGTGGCGCGCAGGCGGATGTCGCAATCGCGGCCCGCCATGCGCAACAGGAACCAGATCTGCTTCTGCCCCCGGTAATGGCCGCGGATCTCGCGGCGGATGAACTTGTCCGGCACCTCGTAACGCAGCCAGTCGCGCGTGCGACCGACGATCCTGACGTGCTCGGGCAGCAGACCGACTTCTTCATGTAGCTCGCGGTACATCGCCTGTTCCGGCGTTTCGCCGTATTTGATGCCGCCCTGTGGAAACTGCCATGAATGCTCGCCGATGCGCTTGCCCCAGAACACCTCGTTCCGTGCGTTGATGAGGATGATGCCGACGTTCGGGCGAAAGCCTTCACGATCGAGCATGACTGCACCTCGAATCCTTTAGAATTACGTCGATTATAAAGGAAGCGCGTAATGCGGCTTGTGCAACGGGATGCTGGTTTTCCCCGAGCGAAAAGCGCTGTTTCAGGCACGCGCGCGCCACGAATTCGCGCCAGTCCCCGCCCGCGCTCCGCGGGACGGGCATGGCCTTACGAGAAAGCAACGGATGAAAGCCTCGCAATTCTTCATTTCCACCCTCAAGGAAGCCCCTTCCGACGCGGAAATCGTCTCGCACAAGCTGATGACGCGCGCCGGCATGATCAAGAAGCTCGGCGCCGGCATCTACAACTACATGCCGGTGGGCCTGCGGGTCATCCGCAAGGTGGAAAACATCGTGCGCGAGGAAATGAACCGCGCCGGCGCGGTCGAGCTGTCGATGCCGGTGATCCAGCCCGCCGAGCTGTGGCAGGAAACCGGCCGCTGGGACAAGATGGGCCCCGAGCTGCTGCGCCTGAAGGACCGCCACGAGCGCGACTTCGCCGTGCAGCCGACCTCCGAGGAGGTCGTCACCGACATCGCCCGCAGCGAAATCCGCAGCTACAAGCAGCTGCCGGTCAATTTCTACCAGATCCAGACCAAGTTCCGCGACGAGCGCCGGCCGCGCTTCGGCATCATGCGCGGGCGCGAGTTCACCATGAAGGACGCCTACTCGTTCGACCGCGACGTGGCCGGCCTCAAGGTGTCCTACGACAAGATGTTCAATGCCTACGTGCGCATCTTCGAGCGTTTCGGCCTGGAATTCCGCGCCGTGGCGGCGGACAACGGCGCCATCGGCGGCTCGGGCTCGCACGAGTTCCACGTGATCGCCGATACCGGCGAGGACGCCATCGTCTATTGCCCGACCTCGGACTACGCCGCCAACATGGAGGCGGCCGAAGCCCTGCCGCTGCTGGCCGGGCGCGCCGCGCCGGCCGAGGCGCTGGTGAACACGCCCACGCCGGGCAAGGCCAAGTGCGAGCAGGTCGCCGAGCTGCTGGGCATCCCGCTGGCGCGCACGGTCAAGTCGATCGTGCTGGCCACCGACGGCGAGGCCGGCGCGCAGATCTGGCTGCTGCTGCTGCGCGGCGACCACGAGCTCAACGAGGTCAAGGCTTCCAAGGTGCCCGGCCTGGCCGAGTTCCGCTTCGCCAGCGAGGCCGAGATCGTCGAGACCTTCGGCACGCCGCCCGGCTACCTGGGTCCGATCGGCACGAAGAAGCCCGTCAAGGTGGTGGCCGACCGCACCGTGGCCAACATGAGCGACTTCGTCTGCGGCGCCAACCAGAAGGACTACCACCTGACCGGCGTGAACTGGGGCCGCGACCTGCCCGAGCCGGCCGTGGCCGACCTGCGCAACGTGGTGGCGGGCGACGCCTCGCCGGACGGCAAGGGCGTGCTGGAAATCTGCCGCGGCATCGAGGTGGGCCACGTGTTCATGCTCGGCACGCGCTATTCGGAGTCGATGGGCGCCACCTTCCTCGACGAGAACGGCAAGACCCAGCCCATGCAGATGGGCTGCTACGGCATCGGCGTCACGCGCATCCTGGGCGCCGCCATCGAGCAGAACTTCGACGAGCGCGGCATCATCTGGCCGGCGGCCATCGCCCCGTTCGCGGTGGTGATCTGCCCGGTCGGCTACGACCGCTCGGAAGCGGTCAAGGCCGAGGCCGACCGCATCCACGCCGAGCTGCTGGCGGCCGGCGTCGACGTGATCCTGGACGACCGCGGCGAGCGCCCCGGCGCGATGTTCGCCGACTGGGAGCTGATCGGCGTGCCGCACCGCGTGGTGGTGGGCGACCGCGGCCTCAAGGAAGGCCGCGTGGAGTACCAGGGCCGGCGCGATGCCGAGGCCACGCAACTGCCGGTGGCCGACGTGGTCGGCCACGTGCGCGGCCTGCTGACCGCCTGAGCCCATGCGCGCCGCGGGCAGACGCGCCGGTGCAAGCCGCCACCGCCTGAGCCTGGGCGCGCGCCTGGCGCGCGCCGGCGCCGGCCTGCTGCTGGCGCTGAGCGCGGCCGCGCACGCGGGCGCGCAGAAGGAAGAAGACCTCGCCGATTCCGTGCGCGGCGCGCTGGCCGCCGCCATCGCGGACAGCCGGCCGCTGCGCCCGGCCTTCGCCACCGGCGGCGAGCAGCTCGCCTACGTGAAATGGCTGGAGGAGATGTCGCACCGGCTGGCCGCGCGCATCCCCGAGCCGCAGGTGCGCATCGAGCTGATCGAGACCGCCTACTACGAGGCCAAGCGCGCCGGCCTGGAGCCCGCGCTGGTGCTCGGGCTGGTGCAGGTCGAGAGCAATTTCCGCAAGTACGCCATCAGCGGCGCCGGCGCGCGCGGCCTGATGCAGGTGATGCCGTTCTGGTCGCGCAGCATCGGCGACGGCGACGCGCGCAAGCTGTTCCACCTGCAGAGCAACCTGCGCTACGGCTGCACCATCCTGCGCTACTACCTGGACCGCGAGCAGGGCGACCTGTTCCTGGCGCTGGGGCGCTACAACGGCAGCCGCGGCCGGCCCGAGTATCCCAACGCGGTGCTGGCGGCGTGGAAGCGCTGGCAGTATTCCGAGGCCAGCGTCACGGTGGCCGGCGACCCCGATCCCGCCGCCGCGCGCGCGCGCGTGCTGCCGCCCGAGGCGCCGTCGCGCAACCCGTTCTCGCCGCAGCGGCTGGCCAATCCCTCATGAGCACGCCCGGCGGCCCCGCAGGCGGCGGTTCCGGCAAGGCCGGCTACGCCAGTTCCTCGCCGGACCTGGAGCGCTGGCTGCGGCGCCATATCGGGCAGGGCTTCAACGCCGAGGCGCTGGTGCAGTCGATGTGCCAGTCGGGCTACGACGCCGGCTTCGCGCGCGCCACGGTCGGCGCGGCGCTGGCCGCCATGCGCGGCCCGGCGGAGGGCGATGAGGCCGACGCGGGCGGCGCCGGCGCCGCGAACACCGCTGGCGCCGCCGGGAGTGCCGGTGCCGCCCGGGAAGCCGGCGGCCCGGCGTCGCCCGCCACGGCGCGCGGCCACGCCACCGGCTTCCCGGCGCGCAACGCCGCGCACCATGCCGGGCGCGACATCCCCATCCTGTTCGCGCTGGCCGCGCCGCGCGTGGTGCTGTTCCAGCAACTGCTGACCGGCGACGAATGCGACGCCCTGGTGGCGCTCGCGCGCGGCCGCCTGGCGCGCTCGCCGGTCATCAACCCGGACACCGGCGACGAGAACCTGATCGACGCGCGCACCAGCATGGGCGCGATGTTCCAGGTCGGCGAGCATCCGCTGATCGAGCGCATCGAGGACTGCATCGCCAGCGTCACCGGCATCGCCGCCGACCGCGGCGAGGGCCTGCAGATCCTCAACTACAAGCCCGGCGGCGAATACCAGCCGCACTACGATTTCTTCAATCCGCTGCGCCCCGGCGAGGCGCGCCAGCTCCGCGTGGGCGGGCAGCGCGTGGCCACCGTGGTGATCTACCTCAACAGCCCGCCGGCCGGCGGCGCCACCGCCTTTCCCAAGCTCGGCCTCGAAGTGGCGCCGGTCAAGGGCAACGCGGTCTATTTCAGCTACCGCAAGTCCGACGGCACGCTCGACGAACGCACGCTGCACGCCGGTCTGCCGGTCGAGCAGGGCGAGAAGTGGATCGCCACCAAGTGGCTGCGCGAGCGGCCCTACCGCACCGGATGACACCCGTCCAGCCGGGCCGGCCCGGTCGCTACTGGTTCGACCCGGCCATGCCCTTCGTCGAGAGCCGCTGCGCCAGCGACAGCGGCGCGGCCTATCTGCCGCACACCCATCCCACGCTGTCGGTGGGCGCGGTCGACGGCGGCCACAGCCTGTTCAGCACCGAAGCCGGCGCGGTGCGGCTGTCGCCCGGCGACGTGGTGGTGATCCCCGCCGGGCAGGTGCACGCATGCAACCCGGAGCCGGACCGGCGCTGGAGCTACCAGATGCTGCATGTCGACGCGGCGTGGGCGGCCGCGGCGCTGGCCGCGCGCGGCGCGGCGGCGCCGGCCGCGCTCGCGCGCGTGCGCATCACCAGCGCGGCCGACACCTACGCCGCGCTGTGCGCGCTCAACCGCCTGCTGTTCTCGGCGGCGCCGTGCGCGCGCAAGGCGGCCGCGCTGGCCGCCTTCCTCGCCGCGCTGCTGGGCGGCGCGGACCCGCGCCAGACCGTGCGCGCGCCGCGCCCGCCGGCCGGCCGCGCGCGGCTCGCCCGCGTCGTGGCGACGCTGCGCGAGCGCCATGCCGAGCCGCTGCCGCTGGCCGAGATGGCGCGCGCCGCCGGCATGAGCCGCTACCAGCTGATCCGCGCGTTCCGCGCCGAGACCGGCATGACGCCGCACGCCTACCAGCTCGACCTGCGCATCAACCATGCGCGCCATCTGCTGCGCGCGGGCGGCGCCCCGGCCGACGTCGCCCAGGACCTGGGTTTCTCCGACCAGAGCCATTTCCAGCGCGCCTTCAAGCAGCGCGTCGCGCTCACGCCGCGCGGCTTCCAGCGCCGCGCCGGCTGAACCGCGCGCGGGCCCTGGGGCCGCAATTTTCTCCAATACCACCGCCCGCCGCGACGGCCAGACTTCGTGCTCGACACGAAAGGACTGGCATGGACTCATTCGCTGCATCCGGCTTCGGCCAATTCGTCATGGTGGCGGGCGCGCATTTCCTCGCGCTGCTCAGCCCGGGGCCCGATTTCTTCCTGGTGGTGCGCAGCTCGCTGGTGCTCGGCGCGCGCCGCGCCGCCGCCGTCTGCCTGGGCATCGCGCTCGGCAACGGGGTGTTCATCGGCGCCGCGCTGGCCGGGCTGGCCGCCACGCGCGCCAGCCACGGCGTGCTGGCGCTGCTGCAGTGGGGCGGCTGCCTGTACCTGGCGTGGCTGGGCTGGCGCCTGCTGTCGGCCAGCGGGGAAACCGCGCTGCCCGGCGAGAGCGACGAGAGCGACGAGAGCGACAACGGCGACAACGGCGGCGGCCGGCCGACGCCGAGCGGCGGCTGCGCGGCGCAGCTCGTCGCCGGCTTCCTGTCGGCCGTGCTCAACCCGAAGAACGCGCTGTTCTACGCCAGCCTGTTCTCGGTGCTGGCCGGCCGCCGCACGCCGGCCGCGGCGCAGCTCGGCTACGGCCTGTGGATGTTCGCCGTGGTCTTCGGCTGGGACCTGCTGGTGGCCTGGGGCGTGCGCCTGCCGCCGGTGCGCGCGCGCTTCGCGCGTTCGGTGCGCGGCGTGGAGCGCGTCACCGGGCTGGTGTTGTGGGGCATCGCGCTGTGGGTGGCGGCGACCGCGTTGCAGGCAGGGCGTTTCTAGGCGGCGCGTCGCGGGGTGCCGGCCCGCCGCGCGGGCCGCGACTGGCGAAGGCCGTACCGCCAGTTTTCCGGCTGACCGTACCGGTACTGTACTGGCGTGCTCGGCTAGACTGGGCTGCCTCGTTGTCCGCCCCCCGATGGAGTCAGTCATGGCAGTTCCCCAGCTCGTTGCCGGATCCGGCGTGTTCGCCGCGTTCTCTGCGTTCGCCCTCGTGTCGTCGATCACGCCCGGCCCCAACAACACGATGGTGCTCGCCTCGGGCGTCAATTTCGGCTTTGCGCGCACGGTGCCGCACATCCTCGGCATCAGCCTGGGCTTCGCCGTGATGGTGGCGGTGGTCGGGCTCGGGCTGGGCTCGCTGTTCGCCGCGCTGCCGTGGACCTGGACGGTGCTGCGCGTGGTGGCGGCGCTTTATCTCGCCTGGCTGGCGTGGCAGCTGGCCAGCTCGGGCGGCGTGCAGGAGCGCCAGGTGGCGCAGCCGATGGGCTTCCTGCCGGCCGCGGCGTTCCAGTGGGTCAACCCGAAGGCGTGGGTGATGGCGGTGGGCGCGTGCAGCACCTACGTGCTGCACGGCAACGTGTGGCTCAACGTGCTGCTGCTGGCCGGGGTGTTCGCGGTGATCAACCTGCCCAGCGTGGCGATGTGGGCGGTGTTCGGCGCGGCGCTGCGGCGCTGGCTGGCGCAGCCGCGCGTGCTGCGCGTGTTCAACGTGGCGATGGCGCTGCTGCTGCTGGCCTCGCTGTGGCCGATCCTCAGCGCAAGGCCCTGATCGCGGGCAGGTTGCGCCAGTAGCCGTGCGCGTCCATGCCGCAGCCGAAGACGTAGCGCTCCGGCACCGTGAAGCCGCAGAAGTCCGGGTGCATGGGCTTGGGCTTTTGCAGCACCTTCTCGCACAGCACCGCGGCGTAGACGCCGGTGGCGCCCATGTCCAGGATGCGCTGGCGGATCGCCGCCATCGTCTCGCCTTCGTCGAGGATGTCGTCGAGCACCAGCACCGTGCGGTCCTTGACGGACTCGCGCGGCGCCACGCGCCACTGCATCTCGCCGCCCACGGTCTTGTTGTTGTAGCGCGAGAGGTGGATGTAGTCGAATTCCAGCGGGAACGCCAGCTTGGGCAGCAGCATGCCGGTGAAGACCACCGCGCCGCCCATCACGGACAGCACCAGCGGGAAGGTGTCGCCCATCTTGGCCGTGATCTCGGCGGCCATGCGGTCCAGCGAGTCCTGCACCGCCTGCGCGCTGACGATTTCCTCGGAGTTGGCCCACAGCTCGCGGGCCTGTTCGGCGCTCATCATGATGTCGATCCTGTCTCAGACTGTCTTTGTCGGTGGCCGCGCGGGGGCCTTGCGATGGTCCCGGCGGTCGGCCCGGGTTTGGCTCAGCGGTTGAAGAGGCCTTTCATGCCGCCCTTCATGGCGCCCATC
Source organism: Cupriavidus sp. WS (assembly GCF_000395345.1). NCBI lineage: Bacteria > Pseudomonadati > Pseudomonadota > Betaproteobacteria > Burkholderiales > Burkholderiaceae > Cupriavidus > Cupriavidus sp. WS. The sequence goes on from NZ_AQPL01000407.1 coordinate 20,652, forward strand.
GAGCGCATCATCTTCATCATGCCGCCGCCCTTGAGCTTCTTCATCATGCCCTGCATCTGGTCGAACTGGTTGAGCAGGCGGTTGACCTCCTGCACCGGCACGCCGGCGCCGGCCGCGATGCGGCGCTTGCGGCTGGCCTTGATCAGCTCGGGCTTGGCGCGCTCGGCGGCGGTCATGCTGTTGATGATGCCTTCCATGCGGCGCACCTGCTTTTCCGCCACGTCCATGTTGGCGCCCTGGGCCTGCTGGGCGAACTGCGCCGGCAGCTTGTCCACCAGGCTGCCCAGGCCGCCCATCTTCTTCATCTGGCCGATCTGGGTCTTGAAGTCCTCGAGGTCGAAGCCGCCGGTCTTCTTGATCTTCTTGGCCAGCTTCTCGGCCGCTTCCATGTCCACGCCGCGCTGGGCTTCCTCGACCAGCGCGAGGATGTCGCCCATGCCCAGGATGCGCTGGGCCATGCGCTCGGGGTAGAACGGCTCGAGGCCGTCGAGCTTCTCGCCCACGCCGACGAACTTGATCGGCCGGCCGGTGATGTGGCGCACCGACAGCGCCGCGCCGCCGCGCGCATCGCCGTCGAGCTTGGTCAGCACCACGCCGGTCAGCGGCAGCGCGTCGTGGAACGCGCGCGCGGTGTTGACCGCGTCCTGGCCCAGCATGGCGTCGACCACGAACAGGGTCTCGGCGGGCTTGAGCTCGGCGTGCAGCGCGGCGATCTCCTGCATCATCGCCTCGTCGATGCCCAGGCGCCCGGCCGTGTCGACGATCAGCACGTCGTGGTAGTGCTTGCGCGCCCAGTCCACCGCCGCGCGGGCGATGTCCACCGGCTTCTGGTCCGGCTGGGAGGGGAAGAAGTCGGCGCCGACCTGCTCGGACACGGTCTTGAGCTGGGCGATGGCGGCGGGGCGGTACACGTCGCACGACACCGTCAGCACTTTCTTCTTCTTGTTTTCCTTGAGCCACTTGGCCAGCTTGCCCACGGTGGTGGTCTTGCCGGCGCCCTGCAGGCCGGCCATCAGGATGATGGCGGGCGGCTGCACGGCCAGGTTCAGCTCGCCGCTCTTGTCGCCGGCGGTGAGGCTTTCCTCGCCGCCGATGACGGCGGTCAGCTCGCGCTGCACCACGCCCACCAGCGCCTGGCCGGGGGTGAGGCTGGACACCACGTCCTCGCCCAGCGCCTTTTCCTTCACGCGGGCGATGAATTCGCGCACCACCGGCAGGGCCACGTCGGCCTCGAGCATGGCCAGGCGCACCTCGCGCAGCATTTCGGCGGTATTGGCTTCGGTCAGGCGAGCCTCGCCGCGCATGGTCTTGACGACCCGCGCCAGGCGTTGAGTGAGATTGTCCAGCATGGCAGAGAAGTCCGGGGGTAGGGCTTGTTTGGGGGCCCGGGCGGCACCGGGCCGGCGTCTCGCGAGGCCGGGCGCAGGTTCCGGGGCCAGGCTCACGCGCGGCTCGGGGGCGGCTCGAGCGCGGCGCCACCGGGGCGGGGGCGCTAGGGTAAACTGTGCAAATGGCCATTGTACTGTATGCCTTGACGGCACTTCTCTATTGCGGCCTGGCCTTTCACGGCTGGGCGACGCGCAATCCGCAGCTCGCGGCTGCCGGTGCCGCCGGCGCCGGCGCGGGCGGCACCACCGCCACCGTGCTGCTGCAGGGCGGCGGCGGCACGCGCGGCGAGGGGCGCCCGGCCTGGTGGCATGTGCTGATGCTGGCCGCGCTGGCCAGCCACGGCTTGCTGCTGCACGAGACCATCTTCCCGGCCGACCGCATGATGTTCGGCTTCGCCTTCGCGCTGTCGGCCATGCTGTGGCTGGGCGTGGGCATCTACTGGATCGAGAGCTTCTTCTTCTCGCTGGCCGGGCTCGGGCTGATCGTGTTCCCGGTGGCGCTGCTGGCCAGCCTGATCCCGCTGGCCTTCCCCGGCGCGCAGATCCTCGGCTACGCCGCCGCGCCGCTGTTCAAGCTGCACTTCGTCATCGCCAACGTGGCCTACGGGCTGTTCACGCTGGCCGCCTTCCACGCCTTCCTGATGCTGCTGGCCGAGCGCCGCCTGCACGGCTTCAACCGCTCGCCGCAGGCCGGCGCGGGCGCGGCGCCGGCGCAGTGGGTGGGCCGCTGGCTGGACCTGCTGCCGCCGCTGCTGACGCTGGAGAAGCTGCTGTTCCGCCTGATCGGCGCGGGGTTCGTGCTGCTGACCCTGACCATCCTGTCGGGCCTGCTGTTCTCCGAGCAGCTGTTCGGGCGCGCGTTCCGGCTGGACCACAAGACCGTGTTCGCGCTGCTGTCGTGGCTGATGTTCGCCGGCATCCTGGCCGGGCGCAGCTTCTACGGCTGGCGCGGGCGCACGGCCTTGCGCTGGGTGATCGCGTCGTTCGGCATCCTGCTGCTGGCCTACGTGGGCAGCCGCTTCGTCATCGAAGTCATCCTGCACCGGTTCTGAGTCCCGCATGGCACGCATCGTCCTCGTCCTGGCCGTGTTGCTGGGCTTCTTCTGGTGGCTGCGCCAGCGCGCCGAGGCGCGCCAGGCCGGCGAGCGCGACGCGCGCCCGCCCCGCCCTCAATCCCAACCGCAGCCCGCGCCGCAGGAGCCGATGGTGCAATGCGCGCGCTGCGCCGTGCACCTGCCGCGCGGCGAGGCCATCGCCTACCGCGGCTTGCACTATTGCCGGCGCGCGCATCTGCCGCCGGACAGCGACGCGGACAATCCCGCCGCATGAAGGGGGCCGCGCCACCGCCCGCGCCGTCGCGCCCGCCGGCCCGCTCC
>NZ_AQPL01000408.1:0-3266 GCF_000395345.1 Cupriavidus sp. WS
CGCGCCCGCCGGCCCGCTCCGGCGCCTGGGGCGCCGTCGCCGCGCTGTGGCGGCGGCCCGAGCCGCCTGAATTCCACTGGCGCCTGCTGCGCTATTTCTGCTGGGCGCGCCTGGCCGTGGCCGCGCTGCTGCTCGGCTACGCCTGGCTGCCGGCGCAGCGCGGCGAGACCGAGCGGCTGGCGCAGGCGCTCGGCCAGGCCCAGGCCGCGCTGCCGCTGGCGGTGCCCTATGCGCTGATGGCGCTCGCCATGACCGCCGCCGCGCTGTGGTGGCGGCGCGGCTTCCACCTGCGCGTGCACATGCAGGTGCTGGCCGACCTGCTGCTGCTGGGCCTGATCTTCCACGCCCACGGCTACCGCAGCGAAGGCATGGCCATGATCTTCCTGCTGCCGGCGCTGCAGGCCGGCGCGCTCACCAGCCTGCTGTTCGCGCTGTCCACCGCCGCGGTCTCGGCGCTGGTGGTGATGAGCAGCCCGTTCGCGCAGACCCTGCTGCTGCACCGGGCCGATGCCGGCCTGCTCGGCTCCGGGCTGTACGGCCTGGTGTTCATGATCGCGGCCTCGCTGATGTACCTGCTGGCCAACCGCCAGCTCGCGCAGGAGCGCCTGGCGCTGGCGCGCGAGCAGGAGCTGCGCCTGCAGCAGCTGGTCAACCGGCTGATGGTCAACGACATGCAGGACGGCGTCATGCTGCTGCGCGCCAACGGCGCCGTGGTGGCCGCCAACCCGGCCGCGGTGGTGCTGCTCGGCGTGCAGCCGGCCGAGCGCGGCAAGGCCGTCACCACGCCCGGCACCGGGCGCGACGCGCTGTTCGACCTGCGCCAGATCCCGCGCCTGCAGCCGCTCATGGAGATGCTGCGCGACTGGGTGCGCAGCAAGGACGACGCGCCGCGCATCCTGCAGTTGCTGCCGCTGCCGTCGCGGCCGTCGTCGGGGCGCGGCCCGATCCTGCACACGCGCCTGCGCCTGCGCTTCCTGCTGCCGGGCCTGGCCAGCCTGCGCTCGACCTTCGCCTCGTCGCTGTCGGTGTCGCTGAGCGCGCAGCAGGCGATGGACACCGCCACCTGGAACGAGCTCACGCCCGAGGCGGCGGCGCGCCTGCGCCTGGCCATCGCCCAGAACGAGGCGATGGCCTGGCGGCCCGAGGACGAAGCCCTGTTGCGCAGCGAGATGCGCGACACCGTGCTGGTCCACATCGAAAGCTGGGAGCGCATCGCCGAGCAGGTGCAGCAGGAAAAGCTGGCGGCGATGGGCCGGCTGGTGGCCAGCGTGGCGCACCAGATCCGCAATCCGCTGGCGGCCATCAGCCAGGCCAGCGAGCTGCTGTCCGAGACCGGGCGCGGGCGCCCCGACGGCGACATCGACGCGCGCCTGCTGCGCATCATCCACGACAACGTGCAGCGGCTCGACCAGGTGGTGTCGGACGTGCTGCAGATGTCGCGCCGCCCGCGCACCGAGCGCACCGTGGTGGACCTGAACCAGGCGCTGCCCGAGATTGTCGACCGCTGGCGGCTGGAGATGCGCGCGCGCTCCGCCACCCACGACCCGATGGGCGCGAGCCGCATGCCGCGCCCGGCCGAGATCAACGCCAACGCGGTGCGGCTCACGGTGGACGTGGCGCGCCCGGTCATCTTCGACTCGTCGCAGCTGCAGCAGGTGCTGGGCAACCTGCTCGACAACGCATGGCGCTACTGCAGCCGCCTGCCCGGCGCGATCCGCCTGCTGGCCCACGCGCTGGACCAGCACCATGCCGAGCTGATCGTGTGGAACGACGGCGTGGAGGTCTCGCGCGAGCACCAGCGCACGCTGTTCGAGCCGTTCTTCACCAGCAACGCGCAGGGCACCGGCCTGGGCCTGTTCATGGCGCGCGAGCTGTGCGGCGCCAACGATGCCCAGGTGCGCTACGGCACCATCTCGCTCGACGCGCTGCTGGCGCGCACCGGCATGCTGGCCCCGGCGTCACGCGATACACTGCCGGCCAAGGCCTTCGTGCTGACCCTGCGCATCCATGCGCCGGACCAAGCCGGCGGCTGACCGCTTCCCGCCCGCCTCACCACCGCGCCAGACCCATGTCCCTCAAGACGCCAGGCCCAGATCCGATCCTCGTCATCGACGACGAGGCCGACCTGCGAGAACTGCTCGACATCTCGATCCGCCGCATGGGCCACGACGTGGTGCTGGCGGGCTCGCTGGCCGAGGCGCGCGCGCAGCTCGCGGCGCGCCGCTACAGCCTGGTGCTGACCGACATGCGCCTCGGCGACGGCCAGGGCATCGACATCGTGCGCCAGCTCTCGAGCGCGCCCGAGCGCGTGCCGGTGGCGGTGATCACCGCCTACGGCAGCGCCGACAACGCGGTCGAGGCGCTCAAGGCCGGCGCCTTCGACTACATCGCCAAGCCGGTCTCGCTGGACCAGCTGCGCAGCCTGATCCTCAACGCGCTGGGGCGCCAGCAGCGCGACCCGGCCGAGGGCGGCGACGGCAGCGAGGGCGGTGAGGGCGGCGCCGCGGCCGGCACCGCGGACCGCGCCTTCAACCTGCTGCCCGGGCATTCGGCGGCCATGCACGAGGTGCGCCGCTCGCTGTCGCGGCTGGCGCGCAGCATGGCGCCGATCGTCATCAGCGGCGAATCGGGTAGTGGCAAGGAGCGCGCGGCGCGCGCCATCCACGCCATCAGCACGCGCGCGTCGCACCCGTTCGTGGCGGTCAACTGCGGCGCCATCCCCGAGACGCTGATGGAGTCCGAGTTCTTCGGCTACGTCAAGGGCGCCTTCACCGGCGCCGACGCCGAGCGCGGCGGCTTCTTCCAGGCCGCCCACGGCGGCACGCTGCTGCTCGACGAGGTGGCCGACCTGCCGCTGGCCATGCAGGTCAAGCTGCTGCGCGTGCTGCAGGAGCGGCGCGTGCGCAAGATCGGCGCCAGCCGCGAGGAAAACGTCGACGTGCGCGTGCTGTGCGCCAGCCACAAGGACCTGGCCGCGATGGTGGCCGCCGGCCAGTTCCGCCAGGACCTGTTCTACCGGCTCAACGTGCTGGCGCTGCGCATGCCCACGCTGCGCGAGCGGCGCGAGGACCTGCCGGTGCTGGCCGGCGCCATCCTGGAGCACCTCGCGGTGCGCTACGGCGACCGCCACCCCAAGCGGCTGTCGACGGCGGCGCAGCAGCGCCTGGCGGAATATCCGTTCCCGGGCAACGTGCGCGAGCTGGAGAACCTGCTCGAGCGCGCCTACGCCTTCGCCGAGGGCGACGCCATCGAGGTGGACGACCTCG
>NZ_AQPL01000409.1:0-4287 GCF_000395345.1 Cupriavidus sp. WS
TGAATTTTCAAACAGGCTCTGAGAGCCGGGTCAGGGGTTTCCGACCAGCCACTCGCTGTAGGCGAAGGCGGCCCGAGCCTCGGCAATCAGCCCGTCCAGCCTGGCGGCGTCCTCCATGATCGGCCCCGCCGCCGCACGCAGCATCGGCTCCCAGTTCGTGGCCACGAGCGCGGCCGTCGCCTGCAACCAGGCGCCCGCCGCGTCGGCATCCACCCCGAAATGGCCCGCCGCGGCGGTCAGCCGCGGCACCCCGGTACGGGCCGTGCCGTCGGCGTTGGTGGCCATGGACAATCCGGGGCCGTCGGCGAGCGGCCGCGGCATTCCAGTCATGGCGGGCGTGATGTCGAACGCCGGCGCCAGCCGCCAACCGCGTTTGGCATGGCCGTCATGCAGCAGGCCGTGGTTTAGCGGGTGATCGTCGACGTTGCCGACCAGGGCGTTGAAGGCCATGCGCTGCCACAGCTCGCGCAGCAGCGCGCCCAAGTCGTCGCGCCCCCTCGCCCACACGCGCACGGCATCGCCAAGGTTCAGGTAGGAGCGCTGCGGATCGCCCCTGACCGCGTCCAAGGGGAGTCGCAGCACCGTGTGGGCACTGGCGAACAGGCGGCGCTGCGGGCGATACGGATCTCCCGCGCGGTCAAACCGTTCGACCAGCAAGACTTGGTGCGAGCCGAAGGTGTGCAGCACCACTGGTGCCACGTCCAGCCCCGCCATGTTCGCCAGGCGCATCGTCACGAACTCGCGGGCCGGCATGGCCGGCCGGTCGCCGCGGTCCTGCATCTTCGCCAGCCAGAGGCGGCCTTCATGCACCAGGGTCGCCTTCGGGCGCTCCCCGCCCGCGCTGGTGTCCAAGTCCTCGTTGAGCCGGCGCAGCGCTCGGTTGGCTGGCGCGGCCGCGTCCAGCTCTTCAGCGATGGACTTCAGTTCCTCCAGGCCCTTGGGCCGCCAGGCCAGCTTGCGGTCCATGTCGACGCAGACCTCAATGGCCCCGACGCCATCCGGGACCCCGCGCTCGAGCAGCTCGAGGGGGCTCAGCTCGGTACCCGCATGCGCATGCAGGCGGTCCGCACCGTAGCCCGCCGGCTTAGCATCGCGGATCACGCCAGGGAGACCGTCGGCGGCAGAAATGGCGATACCGCGGGCACTGCGCACGAGGCGAAGCGCCACCGGATCCAGGGGGAGCGCGTCGCCGCGCGCAAGATAGTCGGGCCGATAGTTGAACCGGGCGGTGCGCTCGACCGTGAGATCGGCGGCATGCAATGGCGTGTCGCTCCCTGGCAGCCAGGTCCAGACAGGCACCGTCGGCATCAGCGGCCAACCCGCCGTTCGGCAAACGGAATGGCCTCAGGGTCGCGGTGTGGATCGAGCACCTCGTCCACCTGGCCCAGCAAGTGCAGGCCTTGCAGGACCTTGAGCAGGTTGCCAATTGACACGCCGTCGGCGCCCTCCTCCAGCGATCGCAGCGTCGAGGGCGACACATCCGACAGGCTGGCGAGTTGCTCTTGCGTCATTTCCCGCAGTCTCCGCGCGAGGATCAGGCGCTTCCCCAAGCGCTCCAGGGAGCTCTTGACCAAGACAGGGGTGTGCTTCGGCGAGCGACGCGGTGGAATCGATGGCATGGTTCAAAAATAGGGGTTATTCGCCATAATATCAACAAAAAACTTTAGAAAATTGTTGTCCTTATGCGGATGCGATTCAAACACATCACTTCTTGGCTGCGGGAGGGACTCCCCCCGCACTGCCCCGCGGCACCGGCCAGCTGACCGCAGCATGCTGCCGAGCCGACCTCAATGCAAGGAGCGCGCTGGCGCCGGCGGGGTCGGCCAGGCTGGCTGGGATCTTCGACGCCGCGGATTGCCTGCACGCACCTGGCAGGCTGCCACACGCTAGGTCTGCAGCGACCTCGAAACGGAGACGAGCGCTGGCCATGGAGGGCGGCTGACGACCCGAAGGCGACCTTCAGTATTGCCAACAGCGGTCGTTCAAGCGCTAAATTAACAGGCTCGTAGTAGCTAGATAACGAGGGTGAAATTGCCTAAAAAATATGAGATTTGGCAAGCCATTGCTGGAGATGGGTCTTCGCAGACAGGCCTTCTTTGGGAGGGGCAGCCCAGCATTGAGGACGAAGTCAGCCGCGGTTTGTGGGAGGGCACGCCCGTTCTGTTGGTCACCTTTGAAGCCGATAGCTATGAAGAGGCCTGCCAAAAGTACAACGATCATTTTGGTTGGGGTAAATACCATCCAATGTGATTTCGCCATTGCGGCGAAGAAGGCATGTGCCTAAGCCTCCAGCGGCTGCTAGTGGCCGGTCTCTGCCTGCCGGATGACGGTTGCCATGGCCCGCCGGCTCTAACCGACCCGAAGCTGACGCCAATGCGGCCGACAGCAGGCGCTCAGAATCTTTGTCCAGACGAGAAAACCCGCTCGCCCGCACCGCCGTTCATGGTCAAAGTGAGGTAGAGTGACTCCGGCCCAGCGTGCCGCTGTTCGTGGAGTGTTGGTACTGTATGAATATCCATTTCGCCTTAACAGCACTCGTGCGGGATGCAGGCCGCGATCCATGCGCCGATGTTAGGGAGACAGGTGGCGGTGTTACACAGCAACGCTGTTTTCCTAAAACCAAGTTAGAACGTATGCGCACACTGTAACTTTTAAACCACAAAGGAGAGCATTCATGGCACTTAAACCAGGGCCAAAGCCGATAGCAGAATCAACAGGGAAACCGGATCAGCGCCGCCGTGATAACAAAACCACACCAGGGAATACACCGTCCCTCAAACCTAGCAAATCTAGCAATCCGCCAAAAAATAAATGACAGGGGGCTCTCGTTAATTTGCCCTTCTAACCCGGCAGTCGATCGGACCTGCGCGAAATGCCGCGCAGGCCGCTCACTTCGACGTTGGATGACAGCTCTTGGCCGATGATCCGACTGGCTGCTTCTGGCCGAAATAAGACATCCGCTACCCTTTCCTTCCCCACATAAAGCGCCCTCACGGAAGCCTGGCCCGCTGCCCGTCCCACCACGTGGGAGGCAGCTTGACAAACCCCTCCCCATCCTTCGCATTGAAGTCATAGCGGACACGGTCATCGATCCAAAGCAGGCGAGGAACGTCGGGATCCAGATAGGTGCGCTCCGCCAGCATTTCGCCACTGCGGGCATCGTAGAGCCGACATACCACGCCCCATTCACGCGGCAGGTAGCATGTCTCGCCGGTGTAACTCCCGACCGTCTCGCTCCGGCATTCTCGCGCGCCCGACCTGTTTAGTGCGTCATAGCAATATGGCAGGCTCGCCAGCATTGCGACCAACAGAGTGCCAAGCATGAACAGGTGCTTCCGCCGCTGCCTTGTGCTGTTCACAGATCAAGCCCCACAACTAGCGGCCCAGGCCATTGCCTCCGCCTTGCAACTCTCCTTCTTCTTCCACGACCACGGCAATAGCAGACCTTGCATGTAGTAAGGAAGCGGCTCGTTTCCGTTCTCTATCTTTCCGTCCTCCGACTCGGCGCACGATTTTTGAATTAACGCGCGAGTGGCTACGGAAATGAATCAGTAAAGTCCGAATCTAGATGAAATTCCTTCTTGACTGTACCAATTGGGGTCAAATTCATGCCGGGACTGCAAGGCACTAACCAGCCTTGCAGCCCCCTTCCTAAAAATCAACGCTGGCGCGTCAACTATTACCCTCGACGCTGCGCCCTTCACCGCCCAGCGCAGCAAGCTCACTCAATACCGCCGTCTCATGCGCAAGCCCAGCGGCCAGCGCCAGGAGACGGCTCTGCCCTTCCCTCGCGATATGGCTGGCGCAAGTCGAGCCGTCAACCTGCTCGCTGGCCGCCACCAGCAACGCATTCAACTGCGCCGCTTTCTCCGCGGCCAGACTCAAGGGATTTTCGGAAGGTGCATGCGCGGTGACAAACATGTCCGCGCCGGTATGTTCGGCGGTGATGCCGTAGGCAGTGTGCTTACGCATGGGACGCCCTCCTTTGTGGAGTGCGCATGCACAGGATGATGGCGAAAAGACTGGAAAACGCTGGTTGCCCGGAACGGGCGAACAGGACTCGGGGCATGTTAGTGCCTCCTCTTGGGCGATTTCGATCGACAAGCCGCCTGGCGGCGGCTGCTCGCCCTTTTGGTCCGGGCTGTCAAACCCGGTCGCTGTGGTTGCAGCAACGAAGGAAGGATACCTTGGCCTGAATCAACCCTGAAGCCGTCTACTAGCTTTTGAGAATTCAGGACATAGGGTTAGCCGGCCCACAACCCGGTACCGGCCACCCCCCCCCCCCCC
>NZ_AQPL01000410.1:0-20932 GCF_000395345.1 Cupriavidus sp. WS
CAACCCGGTACCGGCCCCCCCCCCCCCTCACTTCGCCAAAACCCCCCGAATCGTCTCGGCCAGATCCTTGGCCAAAAACTTGGACACATAAGCATCCGCCCCAACCTTGCGCACATGATCCTCGCTCGCCGTCCCGGACAGCGAGGAATGGATCACCACCGGGATCGACTTGAAGCGCGCGTCGCCCTTGATCTTGCGGGTGAGCGTGAAGCCGTCCATCTCGGGCATTTCGAGGTCGGTCAGCACCAGGGCGATTTCGTCCTGCACGGTGCGGCCGGCGGCGGCGGCGTGTTCGGCGATTTCGCCGAGCTGCTGCCAGGCTTCTTCGCCGGTCTTGGTCATGAGCACGGGCACGCCCATGGCCTTGAGGCCTTGCTCGATCAGGCTGCGGGCGAAGGCGGAGTCGTCGGCGGCGAGGATCTTGGCGCCGGGGCGCAGGTTGAGCTGGGGGCCGACGGTCTTGGGGTCGACTTCGGGCTGGCGGGTGGGCAGCACGTCGCGCAGGATCTGCTCCACGTCCAGCACCTGGACCAGGCGGGGGTTGTCGGTGTCGGTATCGAGCTTGGCGATGCTGGTGACGAGGTCGCCCTTGACGCTGGTCTCGGCGGAGACGACCTGGTTCCATTCGAGGCGCACGATTTCTTCCACGGCTTCGACGGCGAAGCCTTGGGTGGAGCGGGCGTATTCGGTGACCAGCAGGATGTTGAGGCCGCTCTTGGGCGTGCAGCCGACCAGCTTGGGCAGGTCGATGACGGGGATGACCTGGCCGCGGATGTCGGCCATGCCGAGCATGGCGGTGCCGCCGCCGACCACGGTCGTGACCTTGGGCATGACCAGGATTTCGCGGACCTTGAAGACGTTGATGCCGAACAGTTCGCTGTGCGTGGACTGGTCGGACTCGCCGAGGCGGAACAACAGCAATTCGAACTGGTTGTTGTTGGTGAGGTTGGTCCGTTCGTCGATGTCTCTCATCGCGCTGCTGCCGCTCATACGCTTCCTTTGTCCAGCCGGGGCGCGGATTGTGCCGCGCGGAGTTGATCGTGTCCCTGGGCCCGCGCCGCCACGTGGCTCCGGCAGCGCTTTTTTGCGCTGGCGCGGAGGTCCGGTGCTGCAATGACGGGCCACTGTCCTGGCTAACGGCCGAATGGCGGAAAAATTAAGGGCGATGGCAGCGCGCGGCCTTCCCTGGCGGTGCGGCGGCTAGCCGCAGGCGGGCTGCAGCAGGCGGTGGATGGCCTGGGCCACGCCGTCGTCGGCGTTGCTGGCGGTGACGTGGGCGGCGTGGCGGCGCACCTCGGGCTCGGCCTGGCCCATGACGATGGACAGGCCGGCGCGGCCGAACATGGGCACGTCGTTGGCGCCGTCGCCGATCACGGCGGTGCGCGCGAGCGGCACGCCGATGCCGGCGGCGAGCGCGGCCACGGCGTTGCCTTTGTTGGCGTCGGGATGGGTGACGTCGAGGTAGTAGGTCTGGGAGCGCAGCGCGCCTACGTCGGCGCCGAGCTGGGCCTGGAGCTGGGCTTCCAGGCGCGCCAGCAGGCCGGGATCGGCGTCGGCGGCAACGATCTTGTCGACGCGGCCGAGGTAGCCGTCGAAGCTGTCCACCACCAGCGGGCCGTAGCCGAGGGTGTGGAGTTCGTGCGGCACGTAGGGGCCGTCGGTGCGGCGCAGCAGCCATTGGCCGTCGGCGAAGACCCAGGTGTCCACGCCGGTGCCGGCGAACAGGGCCAGCGTGTGGGCGGCGGCCTGGCGGGACAGGTGCCGGGACTGGGCGATGCTGCCGTCGGGCGCGACGATGGCGGCGCCGTTGAAGGCGGCGGTGGGCAGGTCGATGCCGAGCTGCTCCACCAGCCAGCGCATGCCGCGCGGCGGGCGGCTGCTGACCAGCGTGAAGCGGATGCCGGCGGCGCGCAGGCGGGCGATGGCGGCCTCTGTTGCGGGGGCGAGGGTCTTGTCGGGGCGCAGCAGGGTGCCGTCCACGTCGGAGACCAGCAGGTCGATCGGGGGAAGCTGGGCAATCCGGGACATCGGGGGCGTTGGCATGGTCATGGCGTGGGGGGCATCAGTGGCGCCGGGGGCGTCAGTCGCGCTTGTGCCAGCGGCGGCCGTCGCGCGCGAGCAGTTCGTCGGCGCAGCGCGGGCCATCGCTGCCGGCCTTGTAGCCTTGCACGTCGGCGCTGTCGTCGTCGCGCCAGGCGTCGAGGAAGGGCTGCACGGCGCGCCAGCCGTTCTCGATGTTGTCGGCGCGCTGGAACAGGGTCTGGTCGCCCATCAGGCAGTCGTAGATCAGGGTCTCGTAGCCGGTGGAGGGCCGCATGTGGAAGAAGGTGGAATAGGCAAAGCCCATCTGCACGTTGTCGATCTCCACGGCGGGGCCGGGGCGCTTGGCCTGGAAGTCGAACCACATGCCTTCGTCCGGCTGGATCTGGATGGTGAGGTAGTTGGGCTTGAGGCGGTCCACGCGGGTGTCGCGGAACAGCGAGGACGGCGCCTGCTTGAAGCAGATGGCGATCTCGGTGTCGCGCACGGCCATGCGCTTGCCGGTGCGCAGGTAGAACGGCACGCCGTCCCAGCGCCAGTTGTCCACCATGAGCTTGAGCGCGACGTAGGTCTCGGTGCGGCTGTCGCGCGCGACCTTGGGCTCGCCGCGGTAGCCGGGCACCTTCTGCCCGGCCATCGTGCCGGCGCGGTACTGGCCGCGCACGGAATTGGCCAGCGCTTCCTCGCGCGTCTGCGGGCGGATGGCGCCGATCAGCTTGGCTTTCTCGGCGCGCACGGCGTCGGCGCCGAAGGCGGCGGGCGGCTCCATCGCAACCAGGCCCATGAGCTGGAACAGGTGGTTGGGCACCATGTCGCGCAGCGCGCCGGTGTGCTCGTAGAAGTCGCCGCGCTGCTCCACGCCCACGGTCTCGGCGGCGGTGATCTGCACGTGGTCGACGTAGTGGTTGTTCCAGAACGCTTCGAACAGGCCGTTGGCGAAGCGGCTGACCAGGATGTTCTGCACGGTCTCCTTGCCGAGGTAGTGGTCGATGCGGTAGACCTGCTCCTCGCACATGGCGCGCAGCACGCGGGCGTTGAGCACCTGGGCGGATTTGAGATCGGAGCCGAACGGCTTCTCGATCACCACGCGGCGGAACACGCCGGGCGACTCGGCGAGCAGGCCGGCGGCGGCGAGCCGGTCCACCACTTCGCCGAAGAAGCGCGGCGAGGTGGCGAGGTAGAACACGGCGTTGCCGGTGGGCGCGGCCTTGATGCGCGCGGCGATGTCGGCATAGGTGCGGTCATCGAGAAAATCGCCTTGCAGGTAGCTGATGCGGCGCGCCTGCGGGTTCCACATCTTGGCGTCGAAAACCTTGGCGCGGCCCTTGCCTTCCACGCCGCCCTCGGCGCCGGGACGCGCGCGGGCGCGGATGCCTTCGGCCAGCCGCTCGCGGAAGGCGGCGTCGGTCATGGCGTTGTGGTCCACGCCGACGAGGTGCAGGCCCTCGCACAGCAGGCCGTCGCGGCGCAGGTTGTAGAGCGCGGGCACCAGCAGGCGCGAGACCAGATCGCCATGCGCGCCGAACAGGAACACCGTGGCCGGCGGCGGCTTGGGGGCCTTGGCCATCACGGGGCGGTGGTTGCCGGTCGCCTTGGTGACGACCTTGCCTGCGGCGGCTTTCGCGAGCGCTTTGGCGGATGCCTTGGCGGTATCCTTCTTGGCCTCCACGGTGGCCCCCTTCCCGCCCTCCTTCGCGGCGGCGGCCATTACGGCTTCTCCCCGCCGCCGGTCACGTATTCCACGTGCCCGCCGAAGCCGAAGCGCATGGCCGACAGCAGTTTCTCGCCATAGGTATGGTCCTGCCGCGAGCGGAAGCGCGCGAACAGCGCGCTGGACAGCACCGGCACCGGCACGGCCTGCTCGACCGCGGCGTCGATGGTCCAGCGGCCTTCGCCGCTGTCGGCCACCTCGCCGGGAAAGCGCGACAGCGCCACGTCGCCGGCGAGCGCCTGCGCGGTGAGATCCAGCAGCCACGAGGACACCACGCTGCCGCGCCGCCAGACCTCGGCCACGTCGGCGAGGTCGATGTCGAAGCGCTCGGCCGCGGGCAGGCTGTCGGACGACTTGGTCTTGAGGATGTCGAAGCCTTCGGCGTAGGCCTGCATCAGGCCGTATTCGATGCCGTTGTGGACCATCTTGACGAAGTGCCCGGCGCCGGCCGGGCCGGCATGGATGTAGCCGCGCTCGGCGCGGCTCCTGGCCGGATCGCGCCCGGGCGTGCGCGGGATGGTGCCGTAGCCGGGGGCCAGCGTGTCGAACAGCGGGTCGAGCCGGTCCACCACCGCGGCCGGGCCGCCGATCATCAGGCAGTAGCCGCGCTCCAGCCCCCATACGCCGCCGGAGGTGCCCACATCCACATAGTGAAGCTGGCGGGCCGCCAGCTCGCCGGCGCGGCGGATGTCGTCCTTGTAGAAGGTGTTGCCGCCGTCGATGATGACGTCGCCCGGCGACAGCAGGCCGGCCAGCGTGGCGATCATCTGCTCGGTGGCCTCCCCGGCCGGCAGCATGATCCAGACCGCGCGCGGCGCCTGGAGCCTGCCGACCAGTTCCTCGACGCTGGCCACGCCCTGCGCGCCTTCGCCGGCCAGTTCCCGCACCTTGTCCGGGCTGCGGTTGTACACCACGACTTCGTGCTGCCCGCGCAGCAGCCGCCTGGCGATGTTCGCGCCCATGCGCCCAAGCCCTACGATTCCGAGTTGCATGATCGGTCCTTTCATTGAGTCAGGGGGATGACGACATCTCAAAAACCAGCACACGTCTGAAACCAGCGGCCATTGTCCGCTTCCCGGCGCGCGCCTGCACGGGCCGCCGGGAAAAGCGCCGGCGCCCGGCCGAAAGATATTGATGAATCATATCGATGCGGCCACCGGCTCTGCTTCGAGCGCGGCAACAACAGTAAATTCCGTCCCGGCCCGCAGGGCATTTGCACGTTACTAAACGCACGCTTAAAATAGCGCGACCAGCCCGGCGGGATCGCACACGACCGGGCGGATTCTTTTTTACCGGACTGCATCTGGGGACACGCACCGGCCAACCGCGCGCCCTGTCATGTCCTTGCCTGCCTTGCCGTCCCGCCACCCCCGTGTTGCCCTGACCTGTTCCGTGCCTTCGTCCGTGCCACGGCGCGAGTAGCCGCGCGCGCGGGCCATGCCAGCCTGCCCGCCTTGTCCGTCACAGCCCGCCGCCCGGCCAACGCCAGCCGGCCGTGCCTTGCCTGCGTGCCTGCCCGCGTCCGCGTCCCTGTCCGCATTCATCCGCACACAAACCGCACCGATTCACCGCCCTCGCCCCAGCATGTCCGCAAACAGTTCCACCCTCGCCGCCCCCGATTCCGGGGACCAGCAAGGCAGCATCGGCCGGCGCATCGCCGCCATCGTCTTCTTCAACTTCATCGCCTACCTGACCGTGGGCCTGCCGCTGGCCGTGGTGCCGGGCTTCGTGCATGGCGACCTGGGCTACGGCACGGTCATCGCGGGGCTGGCGGTCAGCATCCAGTACCTGGCCACGCTGCTCAGCCGCGCGTGGGCCGGCAACCTGTGCGACCTGCAAGGCCCCAAGAAATCCGTCACGCTCGGGCTGGCGCTGTGCGCCGGCAGCGGCCTGCTGGTGGTGCTGTCCAGCGCCTGCGCCGGCACCGCGTGGCTGAGCCTGGCGTGGCTGTTCGCCGGGCGGCTGGTGCTGGGTGCGGGCGAGAGCCTCGTCACCACCGGCACCATCGCCTGGGGCATCGGCGACGTGGGCCCGCGCTTCACCGGCAAGGTGATCTCGTGGAACGGCATGACCACCTACGGCGCGCTGGGGCTGGGCGCGCCGCTGGGCGTGCTGCTCGACAAACACCTGGGTTTTGCCGCGCTCGGGCTGGCCACCACCGCGCTGGCCGCCGCCGCGTTCCTGCTGGCACGGCGCAAGTCGGCGGTGCCCACCGTCAAGGGCGCGCGCATGCCGTTCCGCACGGTGTTCCGCCACATGACGCCGTTCGGCCTGTGCCTGGCGCTGGGCTCGGTCGGCTTCGGCACCATCACGGCCTTCGTCACGCTGTACTACGGCAGCCGCGGCTGGGACCATGCCGCGCTGGCGCTGACCAGCCTGGGCGTGAGCTTCATCGTGGCGCGGCTGCTGCTGGCCGACAGCATCAGCCGCTTCGGCGGCTACCGCGTGGCGCTGTGCTCGTTCGCGGTGGAAGCGCTCGGGCTGGCGCTGATCTGGATGGCGGACTCCCCCGCCACGGCCCTGGCCGGCGCGGCCGTCACCGGCTTCGGCTTCGCGCTGGTGTTTCCGTCGCTGGGCATGGAGGCGGTCAAGCTGGTGCCGGCCAGCAACCGCGGCTCGGCGCTCGGCGCCTACGCGCTGTTCCTGGATCTGTCGCTGGGCGTGACCGGGCCGGTGGCGGGCGTCATCGCCAACCATGCGGGTTATAGCTCGGTGTTTCTGTTCTCGGCCTTGTCGGCCGTGGCGGGGCTGGGGTTGAGTCAGGTGCTGGCGGCGCGGGCGCGGCGTGGCAAGCCAGGGGACAATGCCCTGACTTCAGCCTGACAGCGCCCGCGCCGGCATACGGCTGCGGTTGTCCACGCCCCCCCCCGATCAACGCATCTGGAACAACTCCTGGTGAAAGTTGCCGGGATCCATGCCGTGGGCCGCGAGGTCGCGGCGCAGTGCCTTGCCGAGGGCCGCGGGACCGCAGAACCAGATGCTGGCTTCCCGCCAGTCCGGCACGGTGTTGCGCAGGCGTTCGCCGTTCAGCCGGCCGTCCCTGGCGTCCACCAGCAGATGCAGCCGGACATGCGCGGCTTGCGCGTCGGCCTGCAGATTGTCGATGGCCGATGGCGAGAAGTCCGCGGTCGGATGGAACAGGTCGATGGCGTGCTGCTGGTCCCGCGCGCGGGCCAGATGCTTCATGCGCGCGATGAACGGGGTGATGCCGATGCCGCCGCCGACCCATATCTGCCGCTTGCACCGGTCGGTGAAGGTGAAGCAGCCGTAGGGACCTTCCACCGTCACCGCGTCGCCGGCCTTCAGGCGTTCCGACAGCCGGCTGGTGTGGTCGCCCAGCGCCTTGGTGAATACCGTGATGCGGCGCTCCCGCGGATCCCACGCCGACGCGATGGTGTAGGGGTGCGCGCCTTCATTGCGGTCCGAGGTGAGAAACGCGAACTGGCCGGGCTGCTGCCCGGGCCAGCCGGGCTCCATGACGAGGGTGGTTTCCAGCACGCGCAGTTCGGGATAGTAGGTCAGCGATTCGATATGGCCCGTCACCTTGCGGTGCGCGCCGACCTGCCTCGACAGCACGCGCACGGCGGCGACGGTGCCCGCCGCCGCCATGAGCGCCATGACGATGCCGACCGGCTGGAGCCAGTACCGGAATTCCAGCAGGATGACGGTGTGGAACACCAGCACCAGATAGAGCGCGGCGAGAATGGTGTGGGTCTTGGCGAACAGGCGGTAGGGAAAGCGCCTGACCAGGGCCAGGACGATCAGCACGGCGGCGGCATAGAAGGTCCACTCGCCAAGGAACTCGGCCAGATCACGCTGGCCGCGGAACAGTTGCTCGAGAGCGCCCGGCGATTGCCCGCCGCCACGCCGCGCCGGCCTGGTCAGCCAGCCCCAGCCGACCGCCCACTTGGTGCCCTTGGCCCACAGCCAGTGGACAACGCCGAACGCCAGCGCGGTGATGCCCAGCCATTTGTGCAGCCGGTACATCTTGTCCAGCCCGCCGAGCGCGGGCTCGATCGCCTTCGGCCGCGCGGCCAGCACCACGGCCACGCTCATCGCGCCCATCGCGATCACCCCGGTGTACTGGACCAGCACGTGGCGCAGCGGGAAGTAGCCGAACGGCTGCGGGACAAAGGTATCGGCGAGCAGCCAGAGCACGGTCAGCCCTGCCAGCAACGCACAGAAAGCGATCTTGATTAGCGCCATCGGGCATGCCTCCGAAAGCGAAGCGCGGCATCGCGGCACCGTGCGGCAAGCCGCCTTCTTTCGAAAGTATGCAACTCACTTGCGCTGGCGGCATTGCGCTGGGACAAGTCTGCGGGCGATGTCGGCCGGCCGTTTTGAAGCGGGCCGCGAGCGCGCGCTGCATGCACCGTATTTCCCGTATCCGTCTGACGCATCCCAGGAAATTTCCCACGGGGAACCAGGCAGCGTCCCAGGCGTGGCCATCGCACCCGACGATCCCGGCTTTGCCGCCCGGCAGAACGGACACACCGGAGCTGCCCGCGCAGTTCGGGCGGGAAATGCCGCGCCAGGGGAAAGCCGGCTAGATCAGCGTGCCGATCGCCCGCGGCAGTTCGCCCGTCACGCTCGCCAGCCGCGCCGCGGCCGCGCCCAGTTCCGCGCCCGACGCCACCGTGCCGATGCTGACGCGATAGCCCGCGGGAGCGCTGCTGCCGGCAATGGCGAAGTGGGATCCGGGCGACAGGCGCACGCCGGCCTGCAGCGCCTGCGTGCAGAAATCGTCGACCCGCATGCCGCTGGCCGCGGGAACCCAGACGTGATAGCCCGCCGTGTTCGGCTCACGCATGCCGGGCAGTGCTGGCCGAATCCGCGCAAGGCGCTCGCGTGCTTCATTGCGATGCCGCTCGATGCAGCGTTGCGCGGAACCATCCGTCAGCATGGACTCGGCCAGGGCCAGGTAAAAGCCCGGCCCGATCCATTGCGTGCTCACCAGGGCCTCATGAAACGGACCGACATAAGCCGGCGGCACGACGGCATAGCCCAACCTGAAGCCCGACGCCACGCACTTGGAAAATCCGGTCAGATAGAAGGTCCTTTCCGGCACGAGCGTCGCCAGCAGCGGCAATCCGTCATTGGCCAGCGGCACGTTGACCCCGTCTTCGATCAGCATGGCGTCGTGCTTGCGCAGTATTGCCGCAAGCGCCAGCCGGCGCTCCAGCGAGAGCGTTGCCGTAGTGGGATTGTGCATGGTGGGCGTCAGGATGACCACGCGCGCACCGGAGCGCTCCAGCGCCTCCTCCACCGTCTCCGGCACCACGCCATCCTCATCGCACCGCGCGCCGATCAGCTGCACGTTGGAATACTCGGCTATGCGCTTGATGCCGGTATATGTGAGCGCCTCGCAAACGGCGCGATCGCCGGGTTTCAGCAGGGCCCGGAAAGAAGCCAGCAGTCCCTGATGAACGCCCGTGGTGCACAGGAGGCTGTCGGGATCCGGCCATTGCCCGGCCGCGCCGATCCACCCGGCCGCGACTTGCCGGTGCGCCGCCGACGGCAGGTACGAGTGGTAGGAAAACAGGCTGTCGTGCAAGGCATCGGGCGCGAGCTTGCCCATCGCGCCTTGCAGGACATCCGCGACCACCGCCGCGGGCAGCGTGTTGAGGGACAAGTCGATGGTATCGGTCGCATTCGCCGCGGTGCGCGTCTCGCGTATGAACGTGCCGCTGCCGACGCGCCCTTCCACCAGGCCCCGCCGCGCGGCTTCGCCCATGGCACGGCTCACGGTCGCTACCGTGACGCCGAAAAACTCACTGATTTCCCGGTTCGAAGGGAGTTTGTCTCCAGGCCGGAGCGTGCCTTCCGCCACGCCCTGCTCGATCGAGGCGAGCAGCGCCATGTACTTGGAGAGACTCGGGTCAAGGCTTGAGGGAATCCACGTTTTTTTCATAGTCGTCGCAATCCAGCGGGCAGTGTTCTACCCCTTCACCGGCAGCGAACTAGTATACACTCGGCGCACGGCCGCCGGCCGGCGAAAAGCCGAAGACAACCAGTGGGACCTGCCTCGTGGAAGTGCCCCGTGGAGGCTGCCGGTTTCCGGCAAACGGCAGACCGGCCCCGGCGTCGCCACGACGACAGGCTCCTGGTCCGGCAGACCACGGCGTCACCACGGGCAATCGTGGGCGGGCAGCCATGCGGCACCTGGAAGGCGCCACAGTGCTTGTTGACGTGCTTCGGTCCGATCGGCGGAAAATCCTTCGCGACCCGCGCGTGTCCTAGCGCACCACCTGCATGCGGCGTTGCAGCCTGCCGACGATCCGCGACATGCCAAAGCTCAGCAGGAAATACGTCGCGGCCACGAAAACATACATCTCCACGGGCCTGTTGTCGCGCTGCGCCACCTTGGCCGCGGCCCCGACGAAATCCGTGATGGACAGCACGTACACCAGCGACACGTCCTGGAACAGCACGATGGTCTGCGTCAGCAGCACGGGCAGCATGTTGCGCACGGCTTGCGGCAGAACGATCGACGCCATGACCTGGCCGTCGCGCATGCCCAGCGCCCGGCCCGCGGACGTCTGTCCGGGCGACACCGACAGGATGCCCGCCCGCATGATCTCGCAGTAGTACGCCGCCTCGAACATCACGAAGGTCGTGAGCGACGAGCTGAAGGCACCGACCTGGACCGGCTTGCCGGAACCGGTAAGCCAGGCGCCGATGTACGGGACCAGGAAATAGAACCAGAAGATGACCAGAACCAGCGGGACGGCCCTGACGACGTTCACGTAGCAGGTGGCTATCGCGGCGACGAACGCGTTGGATGACAGCCGCATCAGGGCCAGGATCGTGCCGAGAATCAGCCCGCCGATCATCGCCATCACCGTGAGCTGGATGGTGAAGGCCATGCCGTCGAGGAACAGGTAGCGCAGCGAGCGCGCGATGACGCCCGTGTCGAATGTCTCGAGCATGCTCTACCTCCGTCCCGCTTGCGCGGTGAGGCGCTCGTTCACATGACGCATGACGAAGATCACGGTCAGGTTCATGGCGACGTAGAGCGCCGTCGCGACGGTGAACGCTTCGAACGTCTGGAACGACAGTTCGGTCATGGCCCGCGTTCGCGCCGTCAGCTCCATCAGCCCGATCGTCAGCGCGACCGCGCTGTTCTTCATCACGCCGACGAATTCCCCGGTAAGCGGGAGGATCACGATCCGCAATGCCTGGGGCAGCAAGATGAAGCGATAGACCTGCCACGGCTTCATGCCGCTTGCCAGCCCCGCCATGAACTGGCCGCGCGGGAGGCTGCGTATGCCGGCGCCCACCTGCACCGCGACGCGCGCGGAGGTATAGCAGCCGAGAGAGACCACAGCCGTGAGAAACGACGAGTATTCGTAACTCTTCAGCCAGGCTCCCACGGCTGCCGGCAGCATCTCGGGAAAGACGAAGTAGAACAGGAACATCTGCACCAGCAGAGGTATGTTGCGAAACAGCTCGATGTAGGCGTTGGCCACCTTCGACCATCGGCGGTCTGCCACGGTGCTCAGCGTGCCGACGGCAAAACCGAACACCAGGGCCACCACCCATGCCGTGAGCGCGGTAGCCAGCGTCCAGCCCAGTCCGTCGATGACCGCCTGCAGGTACGTACCGCTGCCGTCAGGAGACTGCTCCCCGAAGATGCCCCAATTCCATTGATAGTTCATGTCTTCGTCCGGTCACGAGCCCGTTCGCTTACTGATAGTCCTTCGGGTCGCCGGAGTCGTTGGGCCTGGCAATGGCATGCTGCAGCTTCTGGCTCATCGGGATGCGCAGATTCACATTGATCGAAGGCAGCGGCGATTCGAACCACTTCGTGTAGAGCGTCTTGATCTCGCCCGACGAGAACATGCCGGCCAGCACGCCGTTGACCAGCTCGCGGAAGGCCGGGTCGTCGCGGCGCATCATGAGCGCCCACGGCTCCACCGGCATCTCGTCGACGATCCCCATGTAGTACTCGTCGGGATTCTTCGCGCTGGCGATCTGGGAGGCGATCAGGATGTCGGTGACGATGAATGCATTGGCGCGTCCGGTGTCCATCATCATGAACGAGGCCCCGTGGTCGGGGGCGACAAGCACCTTCATGCCGAGATTGCGCTCGCGGTTCATGTCGTTGACCAGCTTGACATCGGTGGATCCCGACGTGGACACCACGGTCTTGCCCTTCAGGTCGGCAACCGCCCGGATGTTGGCCGCCTTCTTTGCCACGTAGGCTTCGTTGCCGACGTAGATGGCGTAGGAGAACGCGACCTGGCGCTGGCGCTCGAGCGTGTTCGCGTCCGAGCCGCAGGTGAGATCGATCGTCTCATTGACCATCAGCGGAATCCGCGTCGCCGACGTGATCGGCTGCAGCTTCACGTCGAGCTTCGCCATGCCCAGCTTCTTCTTGATGGCCTCCGTGACCCTGCTGCAGATGTCGAGCGAGTAGCCGCGAAACGCCTGCTTGTCGTCGAGGTAGGAGAAAGGAACCGAGGACTCCCGCACGCCGAGCGTAATGCTGCCGGTGTCCTTGATCTTCTTGAGCGTGCCCGTGAGTTGTTCGGCGCGGACAGGGGCCATCAGAGTGAAGGCGACCACCACCGCGGCCGACAGAATGCTCCAGTGCTGCAACTTCATGACGTGCTCCTTGCTGCGGGCGGCTCAGGCCACCCAGTGTTCATGACCCTTGAATGTGAATCGCCGGATCCGTGGTCCAGCAGTGACACCGGTACACTCACCAATCAAAACTAGTTCAATACAAGACTATTGGCACCAGTGATGTAGTGATATTCGGTGAAACCCGTATAGGTTTGCAAGAAGAACCTGGTTTGAAGGTCCAAAACGTAGATTTGGTGCGGGATGTGCGGAACCAGTGCACTTGGGAACCGTTTTAGTGCGCGGCGCAAGATGGCATGGACAAGACGAGAAACAGCACAAATTTATGGCTTTTAAGTCACCAAAATTCGGCGTCAGAACGAGAATCGCGAGGAACAGTTGTCTGCCACCACAGGAATGAACTAGTATTTAACGCAAATAGAACTAGTTCTATTTGCTTGCAATACAAGCATGCCTAGTGCATTCGCAGCGCTGTTCCCTGTCCCCTTATCTCTCAGTGGAGTTTCGACGATGGTACGTCCCAGTTCTGAAGCACTCGTGTCCGGCGAGGTGTATGTGCCCGGTTTGCCCAAGGAATATGTCACCGCCAAGTACGGTGTCCCCGCGGACGACATCGCCAAGCTGGCTTCCGCCGAGAACCCGCACGGCGCCTCGCCGAAGGCGGTGGCCGCCGTCGAGGAAGCGCGCCAGAGACTCGATATCTACCCGGACTGGACCGCGCGCCAGCTACGTGAGGCCATTGGCGCGAAGTACGGCTTCGACCCGGAAGGCGTCGTTTGCGGCTCCGGCGAGACCGAGGTCATTTCGATGGTGATCCGCGCCTTCGCGGCGCCGGACGACCCCGTCCTCATGCATGCGCCCTGCTTTCCGCTCTACCGCATCTATGCGAACGCGGAAGGCCGTTGCCCCGTGTATGTGCCGATGGGCAAGGACTTCGACCCGCAGATCGAGCTGTACCTGGAGACCCTGAAGAAGGTCAATCCGAAGATCGCATTCATCACCAACCCGCACAACCCGAGCGGCCAGATGCTGCCGGAGGCGGACGTGCGGCGCGTCTGCGAAGCTGCTAGCGAAGATACCTTGATCGTGCTCGACGAGGCCTATGTCCACTACAGCGAAGAAACGTTCGGCATGGACCTGCTCCGCGAGTACAAGAACCTGATCGTGCTGCGCACGATGTCCAAGGCCTTTGGACTGGCGGGTCTGCGCGTGGGCTTCGGCATCTCGGCCAACGTCGACCTGATCCGTCCGCTTCGCCTCATCAAGCCGACCTGGAACATGGGCCAGATGCAGATCGCCGGCGGCGTGGCGGGCATCGACGACGACGAGCACGTGCAACGCGCCGTGCGCACGGTGGTGGAGATGCGCGAATACGTCACCGCCGGCGTGAACAATATCCCGGGCTTCCGCGCCGTGCCGAACTCCCGCGCCAACTTCTTCCTGACGGAGATCCTGAATCCGGAACTCGATGCCACGCGCGTCTTCAACGCGCTGCTGCAGCGGGGCGTGATCGTCAAGGACGGGTCGGACATCGAGGGACTGGGCTCGCGCTACCTGCGCGTGGACGTGAACCTGAAGAAGCATATGGACCGCTTCCTTTGGGCGCTTGGCGATATTCGCGCCTGAATCGCGGCCTGACTGCCGGCCGCCCCGGCGCCGCGTCCTCTTGCCTGGGCACTGCCGCGCAAAGCAGGACGCGGGGCCCCGCCCGCGCCGCTAGCGCATGTCGGCAATGTCGCGCGCCTCGACGAGCGCACGCGGAAATCCCCGCCGCGCCACGATTAGCATCGCGCGCCCGATCTGCTCGGTGGTGGTGACGTGGGCCGGGAACAGCCGCCGCAGCAGCGGCAGCAGCGGCCCGAGCAGCAGGTAGGGAATCCGGTAGGCCGCGGTCTTGGAGCGGATGCCGTGCAGCGGCTGGATGGCGCCGGGACGGAACATGTAGGCCGCCTTGAACGGCAGCTCGAGCAGCGCGTTCTCGGTGCGGCCTTTCACGCGCGCCCACATCGAGCGCCCGCGCGCGGTGCTGTCGGTGCCGGCACCACTCACGTAGACGAAGGTCATGCGCGGGTTGAGCCGGGCCAGCACCTGCGCGGCGGCCAGCGTGATGTCGTAGGTGACGCGAGTGTACTCGGCTTCCGACATGCCGGCCGACGACACGCCGAGGCAGAAGAAGCAGGCGTCGAAGCCGGTCAGCGCCGCCTCGATGCCTTCGTAGTGCAGCAGGTCGGCGTGCGCCACCTCGGTCAACTTGGGGTGCCGCTGGCCGGTAGGCGTGCGGCCCACGGTCTGCACGCGCCGCACGTCGTCGGCCAGCAGGCATTCGCGCAGCACGCCGAGGCCGACCATGCCGGTCGCGCCGAATATCAGTACGTTCATTCGTGACTTCCTGTTCGATGAGAGCGGCCGCGCGTCGTGGTTTCCGAATTGCCGGCATGCCACTGCGGAAAAATCCGCTTGATCGCGGCGCCGCCATGCGGCCCGTTTTCCGCGGCGCGGCGGCACCGGCGCCGATCGCGAGCGGGCGCGGCATTTTTGCTTGACCCATGCCATGCCCGCCGCTAGAGTACGCGCATTCTCAACAACAGGGCATACCCAGTGGGCAATTGTTCCGACGACAGTAGCCGATCCAGGATCGGCATCACCGCCTGATCGGGCCACGGTATCCCTAATCCGTGCCCGCTCCGCGGCACGGTGCTTCGAGGCCGGGCGTCCTGCCCCGCCTGCTTTCCTGAACACGGTCTCCTTCCACCGGGCGCGCTGCGCATCGCAGCCCGCCGGTGGCTGCGTTCGTCCACCGCCAGCGTGCCCGCGGCCGGCACGCGGCTTGTCCACGCCGGTCCGCCCGGAACCGACCAGAGGCCAGACATGGACCCCGACCCTTCCTGCGGTCCGACGCGCCGGGAGCGCGGCGGCTGACCGCCTGACCTGCATCGCGCGCGCCGCCACCGGGCGCGCCGCGCGCATCCGCCTGGCTTTCCCCGCCCCGCCCTCCGCGCCGTCCCTCATCCCGTAGTCCGCCGGGCATGCGCCCGTCACCGGCCACCCGCGCGCGTTCGCGCCGCGCGGCGCCGGGGATGCGTCGCGCCTGTCGATGCCGTTCGACTCCGCTCCGAGAGCCAGACAACCATGTTCCCGAACACCCCTTTCCTGCCCGCCGGCGCCTGCGCGCTGGCCGCCTGCCTTGCCCTGGGCGGCTGCGATGGCGGCGCGCATGCCGGCCCACCCGCGTCCTCTTCTTCACCCCCATCGTCCGCCGGACTCGTGCGCGATGGCGGCGCCATCTTCGTGCCCGCGGCCTCGCCGCTGCGCGCGCGCCTCGAGGTCCGCGCCGTCGCCGAGACGCCGCTGCGGCGGTCCATCCCGGTCCCCGGCGAGATCGAGGCCGATCCGGCCCGGCTGGTGCGCATCGTGCCGCCGCTGCCCGGGCGCATCGCGCGCCTGCACGTGGCGCTCGGCGATGCCGTGCGCGCGGGCGACGCGCTGCTGACGCTGGACTCGGCCGAGCTGAGCGCCGCGCGCGGCGAGGCCGGCAAGGCGCGCGCAGCACGCGAGCAGGCGCGGCTGGAGCTGGAGCGCCAGCGCGCCTTGCTCGACGCGGAGATCGCCGCGCGCAAGGACTTCGAGCAGGCCCGGCTGGCCTACGCGCAGGCCAGCAGCGACGCCGACACCGCCGCCGCGCGGCTGGCGCAGCTTGGCGCCGGCGGCGGCGCGCCGTCGCAGCGGCAATACACCATGCGCGCGCCGCTGGCCGGGCGCGTGATCGCGCTGGACGCCGCGCCGGGCGGCTACTGGAACGACACCGCCGCGCCGGTGATGACGGTGGCGGACCTGTCCACCGTGTACCTCGCGGCCAACGTGCCGGAGAAGGACATCGGCGCGGTCTTCGCCGGGCAGCCGGCGCAGATCGCGTTCAATGCCTACCCCGGCGCGGCCGTCACCGGGCAGGTGCGCTACGTGGGCGAGATCCTCGACGCCGACACCCGCACGGTGAAGGTGCGCGTGGCCATCGACAACCGCGAGGGGCGCTACCGCCCGGGCATGTACGCCACGGTCGTGCTGGCCGGCGCGGCGCACCCGGCCCTGCTGGTGCCGCCCGCGGCGCTGCTGCAGGGCGGGCTGGAAACGCGCGTGCTGGTGGAGACCGCGCCGTTCCGCTTCGCGCCGCGCGTGGTCGCCACGGGCGCGCAGGCGGGCGGCATGGTGGAAATCCTCTCCGGCCTCGAGGCCGGCGAGCGCATCGTGGTGAAGAACGGGGTGCTGCTCCATGATTGACCGTTTCGTCACCCTGTGCTTCGAGCGGCGCGCCGTGGTGTGGCTGGTGTTCGCGCTGGTGGCGCTGTACGGCGCCCATAGCTGGAAGCAGCTGCCGATCGAGGCCTATCCCGACATTGCCGACGTCACCTCGCAGATCGTCACCCAGGTGCCCGGCCTGGGCGCCGAGGAGATCGAGCAGCAGATCACCATCCCGCTGGAACGCGCGCTGCTGGCCACGCCCGGCATGCACGTGCTGCGCACGCGCAGCCTGTTCGCGCTGTCGCTGGTCACGGTGGTGTTCGAGGACGGCACCGATGGCTATTGGGCGCGCCAGCGGCTGCAGGAGCGCCTCAACGAAGTCGAGCTGCCGTATGGCGCCAGGCCCGGGCTCGATCCCTACACCTCGCCCACCGGCGAGTTCTACCGCTACACGCTGGCCTCGCCCACGCGCAGCCTGCGCGAGTTGTCGGAGCTGCAGGCATGGACCGTGGTGCCGCGCCTGAAAAAGGTGCGTGGCGTGGTGGACGTGACCACCTTCGGCGGCCTGACCACGCAGTTCATGCTGGAGGTGGACCCCGCGCGCCTGGCGGCGTACAAGCTCACGCTGGCGCAGGTGAGCGCGGCGCTCAACGCCAACAACGCCAGCGCGGGCGGCGGCGTGATCGACCGCGGCGAGCAGTCCTACGTGGTGCGCGGCACCGGGCTGCTGCGCTCGCTCGGCGACATGGGCAACGTGGTGGTGACGGCGAAGGACGGCACGCCGGTGCTGGTCAGGGATCTCGGCACGCTGCGCTACGGCAGCGTGGAGCGGCGCGGCATCCTCGGCAAGGACGACGACCCGGACGCGGTCTCCGGCATCGCGCTGCTGCTCAAGGACTTCAACGCGGCGCGGGCGCTCGACGGCGTGCATGCGGCCGTGCGCGACCTCAACGACAACCTGCTGCCGGCGGACGTGAAGGTGGTGCCCTACCTGGACCGCGCCACGCTGATCGACGCCACCATGCGCACCGTGGGCATGACGCTGGCCGAGGGCATGGTGCTGGTGGCGGTGGTGCTGCTGCTGTTCCTGGGCAGCCCGCGCGCGGCGCTGATCGTGGCGCTGACGATTCCGCTGTCGCTGCTGATCGCGTTCATCTTCATGCACCACCTGCGCATCCCGGCCAACCTGCTGAGCCTGGGCGCGATCGACTTCGGCATCCTGGTGGACGGCGCGGTGGTGCTGGTGGAGAACGTCCTGCGCCGGCGCGAGCAGCAGGCGCAGCGCCCGCTGGCGCCGCGCGACGCGCTCGCCGCGGCCTTGCAGGTGGCGCGGCCGATGGGCTTCGGCATGCTGGTGATCGTGGCCGCCTACCTGCCGCTGTTCTCGTTCGAGCGCATCGAGTACAAGCTGTTCTCGCCGATGGCCTTCGCCGTGGGCGCGGCGCTGGCCGGCGCGCTGATCGTGGCGCTGGCGCTGGTGCCGGGGCTGGCGTGGCTCGCCATGCGAAAGCCGCGCCGCGTGTTCCACAACCCGGCGCTGGCGTGGCTCGGCGCGCGCTACCGCGCCGCGCTGGAGCGCGGCATCGGCAAGACGCGCCGGGTGGCCGCAACCTGCGCGCTGGCGCTGGCCGGCATGCTGGCGCTGGGCGCCACCATCGGGCGCGATTTCCTGCCCTACCTCGACGAGGGCTCGCTGTGGCTGCAGGTGCAGATGCCGCCCGGCATCACGCTCGAGCGCGCCGCCGACATGGCCAGCGAGCTGCGCCGCGCCACGCGCGCGTTTCCCGAAGTCTCCTACGTGGTCACGCAGACCGGCCGCAACGACGACGGCACCGACTACTGGACGCCTTCGCACATCGAGGCCAGCGTGGGCCTGCACCCGTACCGGACCTGGGCCTCCGGCATGAGCAAGCAGCAACTGATCGACAAGCTGGCGGCGCGCTACGCGCAGATGCCCGGCTTCACGGTGGCCTTCATGCAACCGATGATCGACGGCGTGCAGGACAAGCTCTCGGGCGCGCACAGCGACCTCGTGGTCAAGCTCTTCGGCGACGATCTCGCCGAGCTGCGCGGCCTCGCCGCCCAGGTGGCGGACACCCTGCGCGGCGTGCCCGGCGCGGCCGACGTGGCGGTGGACGTGGAGCCGCCGCTGCCCAACCTGCGCATCGACCTGGACCGCGCCGCCGCCGCGCGCCACGGCATCAGCGCGGCCGACGTGGCCGAGCTGGTCGCCACCGGCATCGGCGGCGCGCCGGTCGGCCAGGTCTACGTGGGCGAGCGGCGCTACGACATGACCGTGCGCTTCGCGCCCGAGGCGCGCGCCGGCGCCGACGGCATCGGCGGCCTGATGCTGAACGCGGCCAACGGCGCCAGGGTGCCGCTGGCGCAGGTGGCGGACATCCGCGCCACCTCGGGCGAAAGCGTGATCGTGCGCGAGATGGCGCGCCGCCACCTGATCGTGCGGCTCAACGTGCGCGGGCGCGACCTGTCCGGCTTCCTGGCGCAGGCGCGCCCGGCGCTGGACGCCGCGCTGCGCTACGACCCGCGGCGCATCCAGGTCGAATGGGGCGGCCAGTTCGAGAACCTCGAGCGCGCGCAGGCGCGCCTGGCGCTGATCCTGCCGATGACGCTGGCGCTGATGTTCGTGCTGCTGTTCGCCGCGTTCCGCAACCTGCGCCAGCCCGCGCTGGTGCTGCTGGCGGTGCCGCTGGCCGCCATCGGCGGGCTGGCCGCGCTGCACCTGCGCGGCATGACGCTCAACGTGTCCAGCGCGGTGGGCTTCATCGCGCTGTCCGGCGTGGCGGTGCTCAACGGCGTGCTGATGATCGCGCAGATCAACCGGCTGCGCGCGCAGGACGGCATGGGCCTGCGCGCGGCGGTGATCGAAGGCGCCGCCAGCCGCATGCGGCCGGTGCTGATGACCGCCACCGTGGCCGCCATCGGCCTCACGCCCGCGATGCTGGCGACGGGTCTCGGCAGCGACGTGCAGCGCCCGCTGGCCACCGTGGTGGTGGGCGGGCTGGCCAGCGCCACGCTGCTGACGCTGTGGCTGCTGCCCGCGCTCTATTACCTCGTGGAAGCCCGCGCCGCGCGGCGCGCGGCCTGAGGAGAATCCGGATGAACGACAAGAACACGTACGAGCACAAGAACAAACCCTTCGCCCTGCCGGGCCTGCTGGCGTGCGCGCTGCTGATGCCGGCCCACGGCGCGGCGGCGGCCGGGCCGGTGCGCTTCGCCGATTTCCTCGAGGTGGTCGAGCGCCAGAATCCCGGCCTGGCCGCGCAGCAGGAGACCGTGCGCAGCGCGCGGGCCGGCATCGACATCGCCGGGGTGCGGCCGGACCCGGTGCTGACCTATGGCCGGGGCAACATCGAGCTCAGCCGCGCGGTGACGCCGCGGCCGCCGCGCACGCATGCGCTGGGCCTGGAGATTGCGCTGGAGCTGGGCGGCAAGCGCGCCGCGCGCGTGCGCGCCGCCGGCAGCGGCCTGCGCCTGGCGCAGGCCGGCGAGCGGGGGTTCCGCAACGCGCTGTACGCGGAATCCGCGGCGGCCTTCGCCGAAGCCTGCCGCAGCCGCGACGCGCTGGTGCGCCAGGAGTCCGCGCTGGCGGCGCTGGGCCGGGTGGTGCGCGCCAACGAGACGCGGCGCGCGGCGGGCGACATCGGCGGGCTGGAGCTGGCGCAGTCGCGCGTGGAGCGCGACCGCTTCGCCGCCGGCGTCACCGCCGCGCGGGCGGCGGCGGGAGCGGCCATGCAGGCGCTCTCGGTGCGGCTCGGCATGCCCGTGGAGGACGCCTTCGGCGGTGCGCCGCTGGCCTGCGATTTCCCCGCCTACGAACCCGGCGCCGATGCCGGCTCGCTGGTCGCGCAGGCGCTGGAAGCGCGCGACGAGGTGCGCATCGCGCGCGCCGCGCTGGACCACATGCGCGACAACGCGGCGCTGGCGCGCGCCAACCGCTGGGTGGACCCGAGCGTAAGTCTCGGCCTGACGCTCGCGCCGGGCACGCCCGGCGATGGCGATGGCGGCGGCACGGCGCGCTCGCGCATGCTGGGCGTGTCGGTGTCGGTCCCGCTGCCGCTGTCGCGCCTGCAGCGCGGCGAGCTGGTGCAGGCCGGGGCGGACGTCACGCAGGCCATGCTGGCGCTGCGCGAGGCGGAACTGAAGACGGCGGCCGAAGTCCGCCGCGCCCTGCTCGCCTTCGCGGCCGCGCGCGAGAACTTCCGGCGCTACCGCGACGCGGTCAGCGCCGACGCCGACCGCGTGCTCGACGGCATGCGCCAATCGTACCGCCAGGGCGCGGCGCCGCTGCTGGCGCTGCTCGACGCGCAGCGCACCGCCGACGAGACCTACCTGGACTAT
>NZ_AQPL01000411.1:0-1372 GCF_000395345.1 Cupriavidus sp. WS
CTGCTCGACGCGCAGCGCACCGCCGACGAGACCTACCTGGACTATCTCCAGTCGCGCGCGGACCTGGCCGAAGCCACGGTGGCGCTGCAGCTCGCCACCGGCCAGCGGCCGGCGCTCTGAGCGCGGCGGCGGAGCATGAAATGGGGGCCGGCGCCCGGGTGCGACCCCGGGCGCCGGGCTTGCCTTTGTTACACCTTGATGTCGACGTTCTGGCCCAGGTGCGGCGGGTTGCTGGCGGCCACGCTGGCCGGCGCCACCGACGCCAGCAGCGCGGCCACGCCCTCGGCCTGCAGGTCCAGCGATTTGCGCAGCATCAGCAAGGGCACCGGGTCGGAACCGGCGTTGCTTGCCGCGCTGACGATGGCAGTATCCATGAGTGAATCGTCCTGTTTCGGGTTGCGGTTGGTGGTGCGGGTGGCCGGGATGCCGGCAGGCCGGCCGGAAAAAGCCGCGGCGCCACGCGCGGGAGGGATTCCTGCCAGTTTGTTGTCGGCCCGCCGCGACAAAGCTTTAGCGCGGCGGGCGGAACGTTTATGATAGGCAACCCCGCGCGCTCGTCCGCCGGGTCCGGAACAGCGGGCGGGGAAAAGACCGGATCGCCGGGGCGGTGGCCGCACCGGGCGGCGCGCCGGCGAAGATTGCCGCAAGAATTCCGGCAGGACCAGTCACCAAAAAGAACATCATGGGTCGGGCGAAAAAAATAGCGGGCCGCATCGCGATTTCGTGTTTGACTGCCGGCATCTCCCTGCCCGGCCTGGCGCTGGATTCGGCGCAGTTGTACGAGCGCGAGTCGCCCAGCATCTGGGTCGTCACCGTGTTCGACGCCCAGGGCGGGCGCATCGGCCTGGGCAGCTCGGTGGTGATCGGGCCGGAGGAACTGGTCACCAACTGCCACGTGCTCAGGAACGGCAAGTCCATCGGCATCCGGCGCGAGAACACCTCGCACAGCGCGCGCCTGGTGCATGCCGACGTGGAGCGCGACCTGTGCATCCTCCACGCCAGGGGGCTGGCCGCGCCGGCCGTGAAGATCGCCCCGCTCGCCTCGCTCAAGGTCGGCCAGAAGGTCTATGCCATCGGCGCGCCGCGCGGCTATGAGCTGACCCTGAGCGACGGCCTGCTGTCTTCCCTGAACCGCGACGCCGCCGACCGCGTGGTGCGCCTGCAGACCACCGCGCCGATCTCGCCGGGCTCCAGCGGCGGCGGCCTGTTCAATACCGACGGCCAGCTGATCGGCATCACCTACCTGATGCGCGCCGACGCGCAGAACCTCAATTTCGCCGTGCCCGCGCAGTGGATCGACGAGGTGCCGGCGCGCTCGGCGCTGGCGCTGCAGCGCTTTCGCAGCGAGGCCGCGGCCGTGCCGGCGGCCGCG
>NZ_AQPL01000412.1:0-7458 GCF_000395345.1 Cupriavidus sp. WS
AGCGCGCCGTGCAGCGCCTTCTTCGGGCGCACCACGTCGCGCAGCGTGCCGTCCACGCGGAAGCGCACCACCGAGGACGACTCGAACGGCTCGATGTGGATGTCGGAGGCGCCTTCGCGCGCGGCCTGCGTGAGCAGCGCGTTGATCATGCGGATGATGGGCGCGTCGTCCTCGGACTCGAGCAGGTCTTCCACGGCCGGGATGTCCTGCATCAGGCGCGACAGGTCGACCTCGCCTTCCACCTCGCCCACCACCTGCGCGGCGCTGCCGCTGTCCTGGCGGTTGTAGGCCTCGGACATGGCCAGCTCGAGCGCCTCGGGCGTCAGCACGCGCAGGCGCAGCGGCCCGTGCACGCGCGTGAGCTCGGCCAGCGCCGCCGGCGAGGTGCCGCTGCTGACCCACACTTCCAGCCCGTCGGCGCGCTGGTGCGCGATCAGCAGGCGCGCCTCGCGCGCGAAGCCGTAGGGCACCAGGCGCGCGGCCAGGGTCGAGGGCGGCTCCGGCGGCGCGGCAGGGGCGGTGCTAGTTGGCATGGCGTGTCTCAGTTCGCCCCGCGCGCGGCGTCCACCGTCGCGTTGCCGAGATGGATGCCCGGCGGCAGCGGGGTAGCGTCGGGCGCGCCACCGGCCGCGCCGGCGGCGCTGGCCTGGCCCCGCGCGCCGGCATTGTCGGACGCGCCCGGCACGGGCTGCTGGCGCGTGAGCGGCAGCGTCTGCTCCAGCGGCAGCGGGCCCGGCACCGGGCCGCGCGAACGCGGGTCGACGAACGGCGCGGCCGGCGCGTCGGCCGGCGGCAGCACCGGCGTGTTGGTGTCGCGCGTCATGGTGTTGGGCGAGACGTAGCCCTGCTGCAGCCCGCGGATGTAGTCGTAGCGGTCCTGCGTGAGGCGGTCGGTGGCGCCGGCGGTGCGCATCACGTAGGGGCGCAGGAACACCAGCAGGTTGGTCTTGCCGCGGTTCTTGTTCTCGTAGCGGAACAGGCCGCCGATCCACGGCAGGTCGCCCAGGCCGGGCACCTTCTGCACGCCGTCGCCGTAGGTGTCCTCGATCAGGCCGCCGAGCACGATGATCTGGCCGTCGTCCACCAGCACGTTGGTCTCGATCGAGCGCACGTTGGTGGTCGGGCCCTGCGTCAGGGTGGCGGTGCCCGCCACCACCGAGGACGACTCCTGGTAGATCTGCATCTTGACCAGCCCGCCGTCGGTGATCTGCGGCTTGACCCGCAGCGTGATGCCGACGTCCTTGCGGTCGAAGGTCTGGAACGGCGTGACCGAGGCCGAGCTGCCGGTCTGCGCGTAGGAGCCGGTGGTGATCG
The DNA here is from genome assembly GCF_000395345.1 of Cupriavidus sp. WS. Lineage (NCBI taxonomy): Bacteria > Pseudomonadati > Pseudomonadota > Betaproteobacteria > Burkholderiales > Burkholderiaceae > Cupriavidus > Cupriavidus sp. WS. The sequence goes on from NZ_AQPL01000412.1 coordinate 1,315, forward strand.
GGATGTTCTGGCCGATCAGGATCTTGGCTTCCTCGTTTTCCAGCGTGATCAGGTTCGGCGTGGACAGCAGGTTGACGCTGCCGTCGGTACCCAGCGCGCGCAGCAGCGCGCCCAGGCCGACGGCCTTGTTGACGATGCCGAGATTCAGGCCGGCCAGGTCCGGCACCAGCCCCGATGCCGAGGCGATCGCCGAGGTGCCGTTGGCGGCGATGCCGGCCACGGCGCCGGTCAGGTTGATGATGTTCTGGCCGCCGGTGCCGAAGTTGGTGCCGGCGAACACGTTGGTGTTGTTGCCGCTGGAGCTGAGCAGGCCCTGCCACTGGATGCCGAGCTGCCCGGTCTGGGTGGACGACACCTCCACGATCATCGATTCGATGTAGACCTGCGCGCGGCGCAGGTCGAGGTCGTCGATCACGGCGCGCAGGTTGCGGTAGACCGGCTCGCTGGCGGTGATGATGAGCGAGTTGGTGGACGGGTCGGCCTGGATGATGCCGCCGGTGGTCGGCAGGTTGTTGGTGGCGAACGAGGCCGAGAAGGCCGAGCCGCCGCCCGAGCCGAAGCCCGATCCCGAGCCGGACCCGTAGCTGCTGCTGCCGCTGCTGCGCGAGCCCGTGGTGCCGCCGCTGTACTGGCCGCTGGTGGACGTGGAGGTGTTGAGCAGGCCGCCGGCGCCCGTGCTGCCCGTGCCGCCCGCGCCCTGCTGGCTGGTGCTGAACGAGCTGTCGGCGGCGACGATGGCGCGCAGCGTCTGCGCCAGCTTGGTGGCGTCGGCGTTCTTCAGCGGTACCACCCAGATGTTGCCGGGCCGCGCATAGGGCTGGTCGAGCTTCTCGATGAGCTGGCGCGCCTGCTGCAGGCGCGCGCGGCTGGGCGCGCGGACCATCAGCGAGTTGCTGCGCGGCTCGGCCACCACGGTGGTGCGCAGGCTGGCGTCCACGCCCGGCGCGCCGCCCGCGGTGCCGCCCGCGGCGGCCGGGTCCATCAGCTTCTGCAGCACCAGCGCGGTGTCGCTGGCGATGGCGTTCTTGAGCGGCACCAGCTCGACCTCGCCCGAGGCCGGCGCGTCGATGGCGGCGATGATGCGGGCCAGGCGCTGCAGGTTCTCGGCGTAGTCGGTGATGACCAGCGTGTTGTTGCCCGGATAGGCGGTGATGGTGTTGTTGGGCGCGATCATCGGCCGCAGCACCGGCACCAGGTTGTTGGCCGACTCGTAGTTGAGGCGGAACACCTGGGTCACCACCTGGTCGCCGCGCGAGCGGCCGCCGCTGACCACGATCGGCGAGCCCTGCAGCTTGGCGTCGGCTTCCGGCACCACCTTGGTGAAGCCGTTGCTCTCGACCATCGCGTAGCCCTGCATGCGCAGCACCGAGCCGAGCGTCTCCAGCGCCTGCGAGCGCGACACCGGCTGCTCCGTCACCAGGTTCACCGAGCCCTTCACGCGCGGGTCGATCACGAAGTTCTTGCCGGTGGCCTGCCCGACCGCCTTCACCACCGATTCGAGATCGGCGTTGACGAAGTTGAGCACGACCTGGTCGCGGTTGCGCGGGGTCAGGTCCGGCGGCTGGCCGGGCTGGGCCGGCTGCGCGGACGCGGGGGCCGGTTGCTGGGCCCACAGCGGCGCCGGCGCCAGCAGGGAGAGGCCGCACAGCAGCGCGGTCGCGCGGGCGCAGCAGGTCTTGAACGAAGGTCGTAGGGCTTGGGTTTTCATAATCGGTTCCGGGCTGCGGGGGCGGTGCGCACAGGCGCACCGGCCGCCTGGGTCAGAAGCGCAGCCGTGTCACATTGTCCTCACGTCGTCCCAGCAGGCTCAACAGGCCCACCAATTGCGCGGCGGCGTCGGGGTCGGCATTGGCCGTGCCCTCGAAGCGCGCCTGGCGGCCCAGGGTGCCGCTGCCTCGCAGGTGCAGCGGCCCGGCAAGGGTTGTCAGTTCCAGCTTGCCGGCGGCGCCGGCCCAGTCGATCTCGGCCCGGTAGCTGCCCAGCGGGCGCACCCGGCTGACGGCCGATGATACTTGCTCGAGGCGCAGCGTCAGGTGGCCGTTCAGGCCGCCGCCGCCCTGGCCCGCGCCGCGGAAGAAGCGGCCCTGCAGCATGGACCAGTCGAGCCGCATCCGGCCGTCCGGGCGCAGCGTGTTGAACGGCGCGCCCACGCCTTCGAGCAGCGACGCCGGCAGCCGGATGGCGCCGGCCTGCGCGCTCCAGCCCAGCGGCGTGACGGCCACGCCGACCGGGCTGCTCATCGCCTCCGAGTGCGTCACCGCCAGGCGCAGGGTGCCGCCGAGCAGCGGCCAGAACGCCACCGACCATTGCAGCCGCCCGGGCAGCACGGTGGCGGTCTCGCTGCCGGCGCCGGCGGACAGCGCCAGCGTGGCGCTGCCGTGCCACAGCGAGCCCTCGGCGTCGGCCAGCAGCACGCGGCGCTGGCTCCGGCTGGCGATGCCGTCGGCGATCCAGGCCGCCGGAAACGCCGCCAGCACGGTCAGCGCGACCGTGGCCAGGCCCAGCGCGAGCCAGCCCACGCTGCGCCAGCCGCGCGGGCGGCGCACGCCGCGGCGGGCCAGCCGGAGGGCCTCGAGGCGCGCCATCAGCCGCGCCCGCCGGGGCTGGCGGCCGGACCTTGCAGGGTGGCCGTGACGTTCACCAGCGCGGTGGCGCCCACGTAGACGATGCGGGTTTCGGTGATCTTGAGCCGCTGCTGCTGGCGCACGTCCTGCAGCCAGCCCGCCACCGCGCCGAACGGCACCTTGTCGAGCTGGAGCTGCACGCCGCTGTCGCCGGTGCTGGCCAGCCGCGTGGCCTTGAGGCCGTGCTGGGCCAGGCTGTCCTGCAGCGCCTGCGAGAGCGCCTCGCCGCGCAGCGACGGCGCCGGGCTGGCGGACAGGCTGCGCGCTTCCTGCGCCAGCGTCTCCATCTCGGCGAGGTCGGTGCGCAGCTGCGGCAGGCTGCGCTGCAGCCGGGCGCGGCCGTCGGCGGCGGGCTCCCACAGCACGGTGTAGCCGATCACCAGCGCCAGCACGGCGCTGCCGGCGGCGAGGATGGCCTGCTCGCGCGGATTGCGCGCCGACCAGAACGCCTGGAAGCGCTCCTGCCAGCGCTGCGGCACGCGCGGGCGCAGGCGCGCCAGCCGTTCGGCGGTGCGGCGGCGGGCGGCGGCGGGCTGGGATGCGGTCTGTTTCATCGGGTTCACTTGGCGGGGCGCGCTCACAGGCTGGGCTTGATCGACCAGCGCGTGCCGGCCGGCGCGTTGCCGCGCGCGGCGTCGGGCTGGCTGTCGTCCGGCTCCATCGCCAGCCCGGACTGGCGTGCCGCGCTGCGCAGCGCCTCGGTGTTGGTGCCGGGCTTGAGGGTGGCGAACAGGGTGCGGCCGCGGTATTCGAGCGCCAGCAGGGCGTCCGGCGCGAGCTGGCGGGCGGCCTGGCCGAAGCGGTCGGCCAGCGGCAGGAAGTCGTCGGGCGTGCTGCGGCCGCTGGCCAGGCGCAGCTGGTCGACCTGGCGGCGCATCTGCAGCGGCGGGTCGATCACCACCGGGATCTGCGGGAAGGCGCTGCGCAGTGCCTGTTCCTGGCCTGCCAGCAGGCGCTTTTCTTCCTGGCCGAGCATCAGCCACTGCGCGTTCATGCCGACCAGCTGCACCAGCAGCAGGCCGGCGGCCAGCGCCAGCGGCAGGCGCCAGGCCAGCAGGTTCCAGCGGTCGGCGCGGCCCTGGGCGAATTCGAACTGGGCCAGGTCGAGCGTGGGGTCGAGCAGGCTGGCCTGCGCGCCCGCGATCCACACCGGCCAGCCGAGCGCGCGCGCGCCCGGCGGCGCGGCCTGGGCGAGCGCTTCCGGCGCGGCGTACCAGTCGCCCGCCGGCGCTAGCGCCTGCCAGGCGCCGAGCGCGTCGTCGCCGAGCAGCAGGCCGTAGCCGGCGTGCTCGCCGCTGCGCACGGTCAGTTGCCAGAAGCGGGAGGCCGGCGCGGGCGCGGGCACGGCCGGCGCGCCTTCGGCTTCGAACAGGGGCGAGGCGCTGGTCAGGGTGGCGGCTTCGAGCGCCAGCGCGGCCATCGGCGCGGCGGCGGCGCTTTCGGCGTCGTCTTCGTCCTGCGGCAGCGGCGCCGGCAGCGGCAGGCACAACTGCGCCGGCAGCACGTGGCGGCGGCGGTGGCGGTGCCCGGCGAAGGCGTCCATCACCGCGCGCAGCCAGGCGCGGTCGGCCACCATCAGCAGGCGCTTGCGGGCGCCGGCGGCGGCCTTGGCGACGGGCGCGTCCAGCGCCGGGCCGACCGCGATGTGGCTGAGCTGGGCGTCGGCGGCCAGCACGTCTTCCACCAGGTTGGGCAGCGCCAGCTTGAGGCGCGCCGGCGCCAGCGGCGGCACCGTGGCCGGGGTGAGCAATACGTCGCTGGCGGCCATGATCAGGACCAGGCGCTCGGCGGCGGGCAATTCGGCGATGGGAGCGTGGCCTTCGCGCAACAACTGCGGCGCCGCCTGGGCGCCCTGGCGGCGGCCACGGCCGGTGGCGGCCGCGCGCACCAGCGCGAACGGCAGCGAGCCGAAGTGCCAGGGTTGCGGCTGATCGTGCGGCCTGTGCGGCAGGCGGACGTACAGGGTGGTGCTCAAGATTTCCTTGCTACAGCGCCAGCAACGGCGTCAATGAACGATGGCGGGGGAACAGGCGGCCCGCGCGGCGGAGCGCTCCGCTGCGCGAAAGACGCCGGCTGCGATGCTGCCGGCGGCACTGGACAGGCGAAGAAGCGCAAGACCTTGGACTACCGCTTCCGCCGGGCCGGAGCATACCTTGCCTGTGTGACGAATTGGCGTCAATACGTATCTGTATGACGGCCGCTCTCAAACGCCCGCCAGCCCCGGCTGCAGGCGCCTTTGGCGGCAGTTGGCGGGCCTCCCTGCGGGGCCTTTCTGGTCCCCCTTCTGGCCCCCTTTCCTGCCGTTTTTCAGTACCCCTCCGGCACCCTCCCGCGGCGGACTCAGCGCTGCTCCGGCATGCGGTCGAGGTCGCGCACCCACACCACCCGCGTGGTGTTGGCATTGCCCATTACTTCGCCGCGGTAGACCAGCGACACCTGCATGCGGGTGGCGCGCTCGTGGCGGATCAGGCCGTAGACCAGGAAATAGTGGGTGCGCACGTCGAGCGTGCTGGTGGCGCTGTTGGGGTCGGCCTGTGGCGCCAGCGTGCGCAACTGCGATTGCAGGTCGGTGATGTTGTTGAAATAGGCGCGGTCGCGCTGGCGCACCAGTTCACGCGCGCGGTCCAGCGGCAGCTTGTCGATCACCGCGGACAGCACCTCGGCCTCGGCGGTGTTGCCGTTGACCAGCGTGCGTTCGGGCAGCAGGTCGACGAAGGGCTCGAGCGCGGCCACGATGTTCGGCGTGTAGCCCGGGATGGCGAGCAGGTCGTCGATGCCGTCGGGCGCGCGCAGGCCCGGCCGGCCGCCGCCGTCACCATCGCCGCCGCTGCTGCCGCTGCCCATCGCCGCGCTGGCCAGGTAGCGCGCGGTGGGATCGGCCAGCGCGGCGTTCAGGCCGAGCGTCTGCAGCAGGCGGCGGTAGACCGCCACGCCGGAGGGGTCGATGGTGGCGATGCGGCCCTGCGACTCGCTGGTGCTCCACAGCACCAGGTTGCTGAGGTTGAAGCGGGCCTGGGCGTCCTGGATGCGGCCCGAGAGGAAGGAGGTCTCGCCTTCCTGGTCGGTGCGCAGCGCGGCACCGAGGAAATCCGACAGCCGGGTCTCGGCGATGGGCACGGCCCAGGGCTCGCCGAGCTGGTCCACGCTGGTGCGGCGCTGGTCGTCGCGCAGGATCAGGCGGGCCCAGTCGACCGCGGCGCGCTCGATCCAGGTGGCCTGGGCCAGCAGGCGCTGGTTCTCGATCGAGCGGATCTGCACCTGCTGGCGCCACAGCATGCCGGACACGATCACCACCGCCAGCGTCACCACCAGCAGCGCCGTGACCACGGCCGCGCCGCGCTGGCGGCGCGGCGCGCGGCGGCGGACGGGAAAGGGCGGGTGCTTGCTCATAGGCCGGTCATGCAGATCTTCTGGAAATAGCGCGGCGCGTCGCCGTCGCCCATGCGCGCCGAGAGGCTCAGCTCGATGGCGCGCACCGCCGTGGCGGCCACGCCGAGGCTGGCGCCGGCAGCGGAGGCGG
>NZ_AQPL01000413.1:0-17390 GCF_000395345.1 Cupriavidus sp. WS
GGCAGCGGAGGCGGCCGCCGCGCTGGCGCTGGCATTGCCGCTGAGCAGGGCCGCGGCGATGCGGCCGTTCTCCGACTGCCAGCCGCCCGGCTCGACCCACGCGCGCGCGGTCAGGCCGTCGGCGTCGCCGACCAGCGGGCGCATCAGGTTGCCGCCGCCGCCGGGCTGGCGCAGCGCCTGCAGCGCGGCCTGCACCGCGCCGCGGCTGTCCGCCGGCGGGCTGGCCGCGCGCACCACGGTGTCGCCGTCGAGGCGGTAGGCCACCACCTGCCACTCGGTGGGGCGGCCTTCGTCGCGGCGGTCGCGCACCATCAGCAACTGGCCGGTGCCGATCTCGACCGGGCTGCGCTGCAGCAGCACCGGGCTGGAGAGGTGCTCGCAGTCGGACTGGAACTGCCCGTACAGCAGCTTGAGCGTGTTGAGGCGCTGGTCGTGGTCGGTCAGGCGCTCGCGGCTGCGCGTCATGGCGTCCAGGCCGCGCCAGGCGATGACGGCGATCACCGCCAGCAGGGTGATGGCCACCAGCATTTCCAGCAGCGTGAAGCCGCGCGTGCCCGCGCGCGGGCACGGCCGGGGCCGCCGTTCAGAGCAGGTTGCGCGTTTCATTGGGGACGATGGTGACGAGCCAGGCCAGGCGCACGGATTTGTCGGCGTCCGACGGATAGACCGCGATCTCGACGCGGCGGAACGACGGGTTGGGCGTGCCCGAGACGGTTTCCTCGCAGTACAGCAGCACGCCGCCCTGCGGGCAGGCGTAGCCGCGCGTGCCCGGTTCGGGCCAGGTCTTGGACAGGCGCAGCGTGGCGAGGTGGTTCTCGGCGCTCCACTCGGCCAGCATGCGCGTCTGCAGCGCGCTGCCGGCCTCGATCATCGAGCCCATCGCGCGCATGGCGGCGGTCAGCGCCACGGCCAGGATGGTCAGCGCGACCAGCACTTCGATCAGGGTGAAGCCGCGCCGGGCGCGGCGCGGGCGGCGGGTGGAGCGGGGCGTCATGGCATGCTGGCGAAATAGCGGCCGGTGCCGTCGCCGGCCACGTCCACGCGGGTGTCGCCGCGCACCAGCACCACGTGCTGGGGACCGTCGATCAGCTCGCGCCCGAACACCAGGCGCGTGCCGTTGTTGCCGCGGCCGCCTTCGGTCACGGCCACGTTGTCCAGGCGCAGGCGCCAGTTGGTGGGGGCGAACACATCGGTGGCGAGCGGCGTCCAGCCGGCCGGCGTGGCCTGCAGGAAGTGCCAGCCGGTGACGTCGGCCTCCCAGGCGATCGGGCGCGCGCGCAGTTGCGCTTCCTCCTGCGCCAGTTCGAACAGGCGCGCGATGCGCTGGCCGTCGTCGAGCACGCGGCCGCGCTCGTTGGGCGAGGCGTTGACGGCCACCAGCGAGATCACGATGCCGGCGATCACCATCACCACCAGCAATTCCAGCAGCGTGAAGCCGTGGCTGCCGGGCTGGCGCCGGCGGCCTTGCGGCCTGGGGGTCATGGCTGCACGCCTGCCGCGTTCATGGACGATGCGCCCTTATTCCCAGTTGCCGATGTCGGCGTCGTTGGCGCTGCCGCCGGCCTGGCCGTCGGCACCGAAGCTGAACACGTCGATCTCGCCGCGCACGCCCGGGTTCAGGTACTGGTAGGGATGGCCCCAGGGATCCTTGGGCAGCTTTTCCAGGTAGCCGCCGCCCTTCCAGTTGTTGGGGATGGGCTCGGTGGTGGGGCGGGCCACCAGCGCGGCCAGGCCCTGCTCGGTGGTGGGATAGCGGCTGTTGTCGAGGCGGTACAGCTTGAGCGCCTGCATGATCGAGGAGATGTCCTGGCGCGCGGCGACGATGCGGGCCTCGTCGGGGCGGCTCATGATCTTCGGCACCACCAGCGCGGCCAGCACGCCGAGGATCACGATCACGACCATGATTTCGATCAGGGTGAAGCCGCGCGCCTGGCGGCGGGAAGGGCAACGGGACGGGCGGCGGAAAGAATCGGAGAAACTGGCAGCGAACCTACGCATCATGGATAGCCTATTTGGAATATCTGGTGCAGCGTCCCGGACCTCGAACGCGGGGGCGCTGCGGCTGGCCGGACAGTATAACCGCCACTTGATGACGGCTTTGTGAGCGCATGCTCGCACGGACGGCCCGGTGCGGGCATGCGCGGGCCGGTCGCCAGGGCGCCGCGCGGGCGAGGGGCAGACAGTTGTCATGCGGCTCTGGTAGGCTTGGCGCTTTCCCGTCCTTGCAGCCCCATCCCGTGCAACTTTCCATGCGGCCCGCCTTTCGTTTCGACCCGGCCGGACTCTGGCTGCCGCGCCTGGCGGCGCTCGTGCTGTTCGTCGCGCTGTGCGCGCTGGCCACGCGCTGGGTCCTGACCTTCAGCGCGATGAAGACCATCGCCGTGCCGCGCACCGCGCGCGTGGCGCAGACCGAGGCGGTGGAGACCGGCGCCGCCGGCACGCTGTTCGGCGGCGCGGCGCAGTCGGGCGTGCGCGACGTGCAGCTGATCGGCGTGGTCGCCGAGATCGGCGGCGGCAGTGCCAACGTCGGCAACGGCGGCGCCGCGATCCTCTCGCTCGACGGCGGCCCGCCCAAGGCCGTGCGCGCGGGCACCGCGCTGTCGCCGCAACTGCGGCTGGTGGAGATCCGCGACCGCGGCGTGGTGATCGAGCGCAACGGCGTGCGCCAGGAGATCGCGCTGCCGGTGCCGGCCATCGTCACGCGCGGCCCGGCGGCGCCCGCCCAGCCGGCGCTGCCGGCCGGCGCCGCGGCGCCGCTGTCCACGCCGATGCCGGTGCCGGCGATGCCCGCGCCGATGCCGGCTCCCGCGCCGCCGCCGCAGTCCGCCCAGCCCGCCGGCGTGCCGGGCGAGCCGGCTTCCGCCAAGGACTGAGCCGCGGCCGATTATTTACCAATGCTTTCAGCGGTTTACGGGAACGCCACCCAACTGTGAGCCGCGTAACAACGTATTAGAGGATCCAACTTTCGCCCCCGTCATGCGTTCTAATCGTTACCAGTCCACCTGAGACGAAAAAGGAGCAAAGACATGCAAGGCAATCTCAAGACGCGTTCGATCCGGAATTTCATGGCCGCTTCGGCGGTGTTCCTGGCGATGGGCGGCACGGCTTTCGCCCAGACCGCGGCACCCGCGCCGGCGGCGCCGGCCCCGGGCGCGCCGGCCATGCAAGGCGGCATGCGCCACCATATGGAGCACGGCGGCATGTGGATGAAGTCGATCGACACCGACGGCGACGGCGCCATCTCCAAGGCGGAGGCCGACGCGCTGTTCGACAAGATCGACACCAACCACGACGGCAAGCTCGACAAGAGCGAGCTGGCGGCCTACCACAAGGCCGGGATGGAACAGCGCCGCGCGGCGATGCAGGCCGACTTCGAGGCCCGCTTCAAGGCGGCCGACAAGAACGGCGACGGCGCGCTGACCAAGGCCGAGGTCCAGGCCGGCTTCCCGCGCCTGGCGCGGCGCTTCGACCAGCTCGACGCCAATCACGACGGCAAGCTGACGATGGACGAGATCCGCGCCGCCATGCAGAAGATGCACGACCAATGGCGCCAGCACGGCAACCGCGGCGGCGCCTCGGCCCCGTCGAGCCGCGGCGGCTGATCCGGCCCCGGCGGCGATCCCGCGGCGCTCCGGCGCCGCGGGCACGGGAAAGCGCGACCCTTCGGGGCCGCGCTTTTTTTCGTGGTGCCGGCCCCGGCGCTGGTGGCCTTGGCACCATCCTTGCCTTCCCAACGCTCGCGCCCCGGGCGCCCAGTTCCAGTGCACGGCGGCGCGCCGCGGCGGCATCCTGCACCCGGAAGGCCACCGCGCCGGTGCCGGGAGGCGGGGCGCCAGCGATCGGAATGGAGGGTTGTGGCCGCCGCGCGGGAGGGGAGCGGCGCGGCGAGGGGGGAGAATGACGGCAGGCACAGGGTCCGGAAGCACACAAAAAATTGCATACTTGTGCACAGCTTGCTAAATTTGCGCAAAAAAATTGCCGTCAAACATATTGCGGAGCAACAATATCGTGAGCAAGGTGGAACTGGACAAGATCGACAGGAAGATCCTGGAGGTATTGCAGACCAACGGGAGACTGACCAACCTGGAAGTGGCCGAGCGCGTGAACCTGTCGCCGAGCCCTTGCCTGAGGCGCATCCGGCGGCTGGAGGAGATCGGCGTGATCCGCCAGTACGCGGCGCTGCTGGAGCCGGGCAGGATCGGGCTGGGGCTGCTGGCCTACATCAACGTGCGGCTGGAGAAGCACGGCGGCGCGCCCAAGGGCAAGGCGCCGCTGGACCTGTTCCGCGCCGCCATCGCGATCTGGCCGGAGGTGGCCGCGTGCCACGCGATGACCGGGGAGATGGACCTGCTGCTGAAGGTCTACGTGGAAGACATGGAGCACTTCGCGCGCTTCATGAAGGACCACCTGCTGGCGCATCCGGCGGTGATCGACGTGCGCTCGAGCTTTGCGCTGGAATGCATCAAGGACACCACCGCGCTGCCGGTGGTGGGCAACTGAGCGTAACTGAGCACAATCGGGCGCCGCGGCGCCGGTCACGCGGTGCGGTCGATGCGATCGGCGCGGCACCAATGAAAATGGCGCGCCGGGCGGGCGCGCCATCGGGGCCGGGGCGGCAGCGGCGTCAGGCCGTGCGCTTTTGCGGCAGCATCGAGCGCCAGAAGCGCAGGCCGAAGCGGCGCGCGTCGCGCAGGTTGCGGCGGACCATGTAGTCGAGGTCGGCCACCTGCTCGTCGAGCGCCTCGGTCAGGCGGCTGACGGTGTCGGCGGGCGGCAGTTCCAGGTAGGCATCGGCCTCGCCGTAGGCGTACTGCACCTTCATGCCGGCCTTCTTGGCGATGTGCATCATGGCGGCGTTGCGCGACAGGCAGTGCATGTACAGCGTGCGCACGTTGCTGTTGCGGCCGTGCATGGCGGCGCGCTCGAACAGCGCGCTGCCGATGCCGCGCCCGCGCGCGCTCTGCGACACCGACACGCCGAACTCGGCCACGCGGCCCTGGCTGTTGTCGCGCAGGTTGGCGAAGTGGCCCACGCCGATCAGTTCGAGGTGCTCGTCGTAGACGCCGAACACGGTGTCGTGGTCGAAGTCGATGCTGTCGACATAGGCCTCGATCACATGGTCGCCAACCGACTGGCCAAAACGGAGCAGGCGATCCTCCTCGCCCAGGGCGAGGAAATGCTTGAGCAGACGCGAGCGGTGATGCGCAGCCAGCTCGCGCACCAGCGTGGTGGGGCGATGCGAGGCGTGCGCGGCTGCGGATGCGCGGCGGAGATCTTCGTCGGATACGGCCCCGACGGCCTTGCTCAGTTCGAGCGGATTCACTTTGTTTTCCTTGCGACGTATTCAGGTATAAAAATAGCACTCAGCAGGTGTCAGGCCACGCACTTTCGGCGCCGGGCCGGGCAAGGCGGGCAAAAAAGCCCGAAAAGCCTGGCCCAAGGGCAAACACTATCTTGCTGCATTGCAAAAAGTATTGTAGTGGAATTGTCAGCCTGACGTAAGGTTCGGGGGCGATCCAATTGGTTGTATTTTGTAATTTTTGTGTATCTCCAATGAAATCAAAGACTTGACGTGTGCTTCATGATGCCGCAGGGTGCCGGGCATGTGGATTTGTTGCAACGCCGCATAATGCCGTGTCCACATCGCCGCCCGGCGGCGGCGCCGATGCCGCGGCCCGGGGAGGGTCCCGGGCGCGGCCGCATGTGAGTCTCTGTTCTCTTCAATGCCGGCGATGCCGCGGTTCCGGACCGCGCGCCGCACGTTTTCCAGGATTTTTCGTGGACCCAAAGGCCGAGCCCCCGATTCTCGTCATCTATGCCCATCCCAGGCCGCGCCTGTCGCGCGTCAACCGGCCGCTGGCCTCGGCCTTGCAGGCCCTGCCCGCCGTCACCGTGCATGATCTCTACCTCCGCTATACCGATTACGACATCGACGTGGTCGCGGAGCAGCGCGCGCTGGCGCGCGCCGCCACGCTGGTGCTGCAGTTCCCGGTGCAGTGGTACAGCATGCCGGCGCTGCTCAAGCTCTGGATGGACGAGGTGCTGGAGAGCGGCTGGGCCTACGGACCGGGCGGCACCGCGCTGCGCGGCAAGTCCCTGCTGGTGGTGGCCAGCACCGGCGGCCACGCCGATTCCTACGGGCCCGAGGGCACGCACGGCCACGGCATCGACGAATACATGCTGCCGCTGGCGCAGACCGCCGTGCTGTGCGGCATGAACTGGCTGGCGCCGCTGGTGCTGCATGACGCCAACCAGGTGGACCAGGACGCGCTGGCCGGGCATATCGCCCGCGTGTCCGGCGTGCTCGGCGCCGCCGGCGCCGTCGCCGGCTGAGGGGGCGCCGTGGAACAACACGATTTCCTGGTGGCCCTGGTGGTCTTCCTGGTCGCCGCGGTGGTGGCGGTGCCGCTGGCCCGCCGCTTCGGGCTGGGCGCGGTGCTGGGCTACCTGCTGGCCGGCGTGGCGATCGGCCCGTGGGCGCTGCGCCTCGTCACCAACGTCGAGGCCATCCTGCATTTCTCCGAGTTCGGCGTGGTGCTGATGATGTTCGTGATCGGCCTGGAGCTGGAGCCGAAGAAGCTGTGGGAACTGCGCCGCGTGATCTTCGGCTACGGCGGCGCGCAGATGGCGGCCTGCGCGGTGCTGATCGGCGGCGCCGCGACGCTGGTGGGCGCGCCGTGGCAGGTGGCGCTGGTGGCGGGGCTCGGGCTGGCGCTGTCGTCCACCGCCATCGCGCTGGCCACGCTGACCGAGCGCAACCTGTTCGGCACCCCGGCCGGCGCCGCCGGCTTCGGCATCCTGCTGTTCCAGGACATCGCCGCGATCCCGATGATCGCGCTGCTGCCGCTGCTCGCGGCGCAGGGCGCGCAGGCCGGCACCGCCGCGGCGGCGGGCGCGGCGGGCTGGCTCGGCGCGGCCAAGGCGGTCGGCGTGATCGGCGCCGTGGTGGTGGGCGGGCGCTACCTGGTGCGCCCGGCGCTGAACTTCATCGCGCGCACCGACATGCGCGAGATGTTCACCGCCTTCGCGCTGCTGCTGGTGGTGGGCATCGCGCTGATGATGGACGCGGTGGGCCTGTCGATGGCGCTGGGCACCTTCCTGGCCGGCGTGCTGCTGGCGGACTCCGAGTACCGGCACGCGCTCGAGGCCGACCTGGAGCCGTTCAAGGGCCTGCTGCTGGGGCTGTTCTTCATGGCGGTCGGCATGTCGATCGATTTCGGCGTGCTGATGCAGGCGCCGGTCATGGTGGCGGCGCTGGTGGCCGGGCTGGTGGTGCTCAAGACCGCCATGCTGACCTTGCTGGCGCCGCGCTTCGGCATAGCGCGCGGCCAGCGGCTGCTGTTCGCGCTGCTGATCTCGCAGGGCGGCGAGTTCGCCTTCGTGGTGTTCGGCGTGGCCGGCGGCGCCGGCCTGCTGCCGCCGCGCACCGAGGCGCTGCTGGTGCTGGTGGTGGCGCTGTCGATGGTGGCCACGCCGCTGCTGCTGCTGGGCTACGACCGGCTGGTGGCGCCGCACCTGGCGCGCCTGGCGCGGCGCCCGGACGACGTGATCGAGCCGCAGGACAACCCGGTGCTGATCGCCGGCTTCGGCCGCTTCGGCCAGATCATCGGCCGCCTGCTCTACGCGCAGGGCATCGGCGTCACCGTGCTGGACCACGATCCCGACCAGATCGAGTTCCTGCGCCGCTACGACTTCAAGGTGTTCTACGGCGACGCCACGCGCATGGACCTGCTCGAGTCCGCCGGCGCCGAGCGCGCGCGCATCCTGGTGGTGGCCATCGACGGCATGGAGGACAGCCTGGCGCTGATCGACAACGTGCGCAAGCGCTTCCCGCACCTGCGCATCTACGCGCGGGCGCGCCACGTCTCGCACGTCTACCAGCTCAAGGATCGCGGCGTGGAGCTGTTCGAGCGCGAGATGTTCGAGGGATCGCTGCGGCTCGGCCGCAGCGTGCTGGAGGGGCTGGGCTACGACGCGGTCGAGGCGCGCTCGGTGGCGCTCCGCTTCCGCCGCCACAACATCGCCGCCATCGAACGCTTCTACCCGCACTACACCGACCAGAAGAAGCTGGTCTCGCTGGCGCGCCAGGCGCGCGACGAACTCGAGGAAATGTTCCGCCAGGACCGCGACCAGCGCCGGCGCCGGGAGGAAGAGGACTGGTCCTGACTGGTGACGGGCCGGCGGGCGCGCCGCGCGCTAGGCGGCCCCGCGCGGCGCGCCCGGCAGGCCGCCCGCGAGCAGGTCGATCACCATCTCGGCGAAGTCGGCGTAGGACAGCTTGCCGCCCGGCTTGAGCCAGGTGAAGGTCCAGTTGATCATGCCGAACACCGTCATGGTCAGCGCCGCCTGGTTGTCGCGGTTGACGCGCTCCGGGTAGGCGCGGCGCAACTGGCGCGAGAAGGCGGCCACCACGTCGCGCTCGCGCTTGAGGATCTGGTCGCGCTGCTCGTCGGCCAGGAACTTGACGTCGTTGACGAGCGCGACGTGGCGGGTTTGCGAGGTCTCGTACTCGGCCAGGAACGCGCGGATCAGGCTGGCGAAGGTTTCCTGCTCGCTGCTGCCGCGGCGTCCGGCCTCGGCTTCCACCTCGGCCACGATCAGCATCAGCCGGCGCGTGTAGCGGTCGAGCAGGTCGAACAGGATCGCTTCCTTGCTCTCGTAGTAGTGGTACAGGCGCGCCTTGGAGGTGCCGCAGGCGGCGGCCAGGTCGGCCATCGAGGTGCTGGGGTAGCTGCTGGCGGCAAACGCGGCGGCGGCCAGGTCCAGTATCTGCTCGCGCTGCGCCTCGAAATCGGGTGCCTTGGTACGGGCCATGTAAACGTCCGCTTGTATCCGCTTGTCTTGGGCTTGTGGTCGGCTTGGGGGGGCTGCGGCCTTATTCGCCGCCGGCGGACGGATTGCGGCGCAGCTCGCAGGTCTGCAGCGAATCGGCATTGCCGCGCAGCACCAGCTGCCCGGCGCCGATCAGCTCGCGGCAGCGCCAGAACACGAACCAGTCGCTGGCCAGCAGGCCTTCGATGGCGCCCATCACGGCGTCCACCACCTGCGCGGCCGGCGCCCATTCCTGCGGGGCGCGCTCCAGGATCACGTCGTCCACCGAGTGGTAGGCGGCGGGCACCAGCGTGTTGCCCTTCCACAGCCGCACGTCGGCGTTTTCCTTGACGTTCTGCTGCCACTCGTAGCCCAGCCGGCCCAGGCGCAGCACCGAGACCGGCGCGATGGTGGAAAAGCGCCGCGCCAGGCGGGCCGCGGGATACATGCCGATGGAGGCCAGGTTGCCGTGCGCGGGCGTCTCGAGCTCGCGCAGGTCCATCGCCACCTCGTTGATGCGCTGCGGCGACTGGTACAGATGGAACACCACCCGGCGCAGCATCAACTGGTCCGAGGCGCTCTGGCCGTGCCAGATGGCGATCTCGGTCTCTTCCTTGCGCAGGGCATGCAATTGGTCCAGCGCCTGCTGCATCTCGGCGGCGAAGTCGATGTCGCTGCGCGGCGCCACGCGCTGCCAGAAGCCGGAGCGGATGAGGCCGCTGCCGTCGACGTCGGCGATCGGGCCGACGGCGAGGTCGTCGCGCAGCACGACGACCGGGTCGGGCCGGGCGGCCTGGGCCAGAGCTTGCCGCAGCGTATTGCCCGCTACGTCACCGTTGACGACATGGATATATTGCATGGCGTGATTGTATATGGATGCGCGGCGCGGCTGCTTCCATTTTAATCACGCGTGCGTGTGCGCCCGCACGGTCGGGCGTTCCCGCGCGGGCCGCCGCCGCGCGGCCGGCGAGGACGTGGCGGGCACGGGAGGCGCGCTTTGTTCTCGTCCTCGCCCGCCTAGCCGCGCGGCGCGTCCCGCAGCAGGGCCGCGAGCGCCGCGCCGAGCTCGGCCAGTGCGCCGCCCCAGTCGCGCATCGCGGACTGGCGGAACAGGCGCATGCCCGGATACCACGGCGAGTCCGCGCGCCCGAGCAGCCAGCGCCAGTCGGGCGAGTACGGCAGCAGCAGCCAGACCGGCTTGCCGAGCGCGCCGGCCAGGTGGGCGACGGCGGTGTCGACGCTGATGACCAGGTCGAGGTTGTCGATGAGGGCGGCGGTGTCGGCGAAGCTGGCGAGCTCGCCCGAGACGTCCAGCAGTTGCGGCAGCGCCGCGAGCGTGGCGCGGTCGGCCTCGCGCAGGTCTTTCTGCAGGCAGACGAAGCTGGCGTCGCCGGCCAGCAGCGGCCCCAGCTGCTCCAGTTTCAGCGAGCGGTTGCGGTCGTTGCGGTGCCAGGTGCTGCCCGACCAGGCCACGCCGATGCGCGGCCGGCGGCCGGCGGGGCTGGCGTCCAGCCGCGCGCGCCACGCCGCGCTGCGTTCCGGGTCCGCGCGCAGGTAGGGCGCCGGCGGAATGGTCGCGAGGCTGGTGCGGAAGGCGAGCGGCAGGCTCATCAGCGGGCAATGGCAGTCGAACGCCGGCAGCGGATCGCCCTCGGCGACCAGCTCGGCGACGCCGGGAAAGCCCTGCAGCAGCGGCACTAGCGCCGGCTGCACCTGCAGGATCACGCGCGCGCCCAGGGCCGCCACGGCCGGCACGTAGCGGACGAACTGGATGGTGTCGCCGAAGCCCTGCTCGTTGTGCAGCACGATGGTCTTGCCCGCCAGGCTGCCTTCGCCCAGCCACGGCTTGCCGGGCAGGCGGTGCACGGGGCTGCCGTCCAGCCAGCGCCATTCGTACTCGCGCCAGCCGTGCTCGAAGACGCCCGTCAGCAGGTTGGTCTGGGCGCGGTTGCAGCGCGCCAGCGCGTCGTTGGCGTTCAGCGTGACGGCCTTCTTGAAGTGGCGCATGGCTTCGTCGAAGCGGTGCAGGTCGCGCAGCGCCACGCCCAGGTTGACGTAGCCGCCGGAGAAATCGGGGCGCAGCTGGATGGCGCGCTGGTAGCACGCGATCTCTTCCTCGAAGCGGTCGATCTCGCCGAGCGCCTTGCCCTTGTTGTACAGCGCCTCGAAGCTGTCCGGGCGCAGCTTCAGGGCCGCGTCGAAGGCGGCCACGGCGGCCGTTCCGTCGCCGCGCGCGGCCAGGGACAGGCCGAGATCGTGATGGGCCTCGAAGAAGTACGGCCGCAACGCCAGCGCCTGCGAGAAGGCGGCGATGGCCGCGTCGTGCTCGCCCAGCTTCTGGCGCGCCACCGCCAGGTTGTAGTGCAGCTCGGGCGACGCCGCGCCGGCCTGCGCGGCGCTTTCGAGATGCGCCGCCGCGGCGCGGAAATCGCCCTGGTTGCCCGCGGCCAGCCCCAGCAGCTCGAGGGCGCCGCCGTGGCCGGGCTGGTGCGCCAGCAGCGCTTCGAGCCCCGCGCGGGCGCCGGCGAAATCCCCCGCGGCGAGGGAACGGCGGGCTTGGTTGATGACTTGAGTCTGGTCCATTGGCAAACGCTTTGGCCGGGCGGCGTCGGGAAATCACGGCCGCGGCGGTAGTCTAAACATGGAAGGCCGCTGCGCCACGCCGGTCCCACCGCGCCCGCGCCGCCGATGCCCTGGAGGAGAAACAGGGCAGGGCGCGGGTAGCGGACGGAGGGCGGCCGCGGCGGCGGCATCTTGAGCAAGGAGGCAATTATGCAATGCGCTTTCCCTGACAGGTACTGCGGCGCCAGGCTGTGCCGCCGCCTCGCCTGGCTCGCGGTGTGGCTCGTGCTGGCCGCGCTGGCGTTCCTGCCCCGGCCCGCCGGCGCCAGCAACGAGTTCGGCGTCCGCGGCGATGGCGTGCGTGGCATGCGGGTCTAAGATCCGCCGATTACCCGACGCCGCGAACCGCGGCGACTCGCTGTGGGTGCGCGCGCCGGATGCGCAGACAAGTGCGCTGCGAGGCGAGTAGTATCGATGGCGGCCGGCGCACTGGCGCCGGCATCACTTCCAGCGAATTCCCAAGGAGCGAACGGCAATGACGAATGCGGCATACAAGAAGATCGTGGTGGCGGTGGACGGCAGCGCCACCTCGGACCTGGCGCTGACCGAAGCGATCCGCCTGGCGGTCAGCGGCGAGGCGGAGGTGCTTGCCTTGTACGCGGTGGACAACAGCCAGATGCTGTTCGATGCCGCCTACTACGATCCGGCGCCCATCCAGCAGGCGCTGACCGAGAGCGGCGAACGCGCGCTCGCCGCGGCCGCCAAGCGGCTCGAAGCGCAAAAGGTGAAGCACGAAGTGCGTCTGGTGGAGCCGCAGACCTCGCTCGGCGACATCGCCGGGTCCATCAACGAAGCCGCGGCCCAGTGGGGCGCGGACGTGATCGTGATCGGCACTCACGGCCGGCGCGGCGTGCGCCGGCTGGTGCTGGGCAGCGTGGCGGAGTCGGTGATCCGCCAGGCCACCGTGCCGGTCCTGCTGGTGCGGGGCCAGGCGGCGGAAGGCTAGCAGCGGCGGCACGCGGGCAGGCCGCCCGCGCCGCCGTGCCTGCCCAGCGTATCTCGCCTGTTCGGCTTATCCGGCGAAGCGGATATGGCCGCTGCGCAGCACGATCTCCCTGGCCTGCGTCAGTTCGAACAGGCCCTGGGCAATGTGCTCGATGCGCTGCCGGTTGCTGGTGAAGGCGTGCACGAGATCCTCCTCGCGCGGCGAGCGCGCGCCGAAGTGCGTCTCGAGCGCTTCGGCCGTGATCGAGTAGAGCGTGGGCTTGCCGTTTACCGTGGCGGGGCAGGAAAGCGTCAGGCTGGCCGCGCAATAGGCGGGAACGCTGCGGGGAAACGAGATCTCGGGCATGGCGCGCCTCACAACGGTCGCTGAAGGATGCCACCATTCTAGGAGATCGCGCCGCCGGGCGATGCCGTGCCGGGGCGGGCGTGCTTGATTGCCGTCAATCCTGCTGCCAACCGCGCCGTCAGCCAGGATGGGGTACGCGCCGGCCGCCAGCCGCGGCAATGCCGGCCGCCAGCCGGCCCGCCGTGGCGACCGCCGCATCGGCCGCGTCCGCCTGGGTGGCGGCGAAGGCGGCCTGCTCGAGCAGGAAGCGGTCCAGCGCCGGCTCCGCGGCTGCGCCGGCCGGCTGCGCCGCGGCCGCGCGCGCCGGCCCGCCTTGGCCGGGATGCGCGGCCAGCGCCGAGAGCCGGCCCGCCAACGTTTGCAACATCCCCTGCGTGGCGGGCAGCGGCGCGCCCGCGCCGGCTTCCGCCTCCAGCCCCGCGCGCACCACGCCAGCCAGCGCGGCCATGCGCCGCGCGGTCAGGTGCAGCCCGGCATAAGCCGCCGCCAGTTCGGGAAGGAGTTCGCCCTCAGCCTGTTGCAACGTGAGCTCGGCCCGCGCCGAGGTGCGGCCCGCGGCGATGCGCAGGCTTTCCAGGCGGGCGGGCGTGGGCGCGGGCGAGCGCGTGGGCGAGGTGGTGAAGGCCACGGCGCCGGCAAATGCCGCGCGCAGGTACGTCGCGTTGGCGGCGAGCGCCTCGAGGCCGTGCCGGCGCACCCGCGACAACTCGGCGCGCGGCGCCAGCACGTAGTAGCTGGCCAGCGCGATCAGGCAGCCGAGCGCCGTGTCGACGCCGCGCAGCGCCGCGAAGTGGCTGCTGTCTTCCGCCGGCGCCCCCACCCACGAGAACAGGATGACCGCCGGCGTCAGGAAGAAGGCGAACAGCGCCGGGCTGCCGGCGAGCCGGAAGATGTAGGCGGCGGCCAGGCACGCCGCGCTGATCGCCAGCGCCAGCGGTGCCGCCGGATGGGCCAGGCCGATCGCGCAGGCCATCAGCGCGCCCGCCAGCGAGCCCGCGAAGCGCAGGAACGAAATCCGGCGCGTGGTCTGCAACTGCGGGCTCAGCACCATGATGACGGTGACGGCCACCCAGTAGCCATGATCCACGCGCAGCAGTTGCGCGGGCAGCAGGCTCAGGCTGCCGGCCAGCGCCAGCCGCACGGCGTGGCGCGCCACGCGCGCGTCGCGCGCGGTGTGCTCGGCCAGGGTGGCGCGCCAGCGCTGCCAGCGCTGGCGGAAGGCCCGGCGCGGCCGCCGGTGCGCGCCGTGCCAGGCGGCAAAGGCCGGGTAGCGGGCCAGGGCGGCCAGCGCCGACTGGTAGAGGGCCGGCGCGGCGGCGTTGACCAGCGGCGCGTGCAGGCGCCGCAGCTCGTGGGCCAGCGCCGCGCACAGCGCAAGCAGGTCGGGGGTGCTGCGGGCCAGCGCTTCCTCCACCTGCAGGCGCAGGTCGGCGACACAGCGCTGCAGGTGCTGCAGCGGCAGGGCGGTGGCGCCGCCCTTGCCGGCGGGCGCCGGGAGCGCGGTGTCCATGCGGCCGCGCAGTTCGGCGGCGACGATCAGTAGCGCGAAGATCGCATCGGCCAGGCTGACGACGTAGGCATAACGCATCCGCGCGAGCGGGTCGCCCAGGCCGCGGCGCGCGCCGATCGCGAGATGCGCCGCCTCGATCCTTTCCCGGATGTCGCGCTTGCAGGCCGCCGCGTCGCCGACCGGGCCGACGCCGGCAAGCTCGGTGGCAAAGCGCAGCAGCGCGTCGAAGACCGCCATCACCTCCGCGCGCGGGCGCCGGTCGGGCGCGGAACGGATCAACACCAGGCACATCAGGCAGGCGAATACGCCGCCGAGCAGGAATTCCTGGCTGCGCTCGAACACGCGCACGGCCAGTGTGGCATCGTCGACCGGCTGCAGGCAGGCGGCGATCAGGATCACGTAGAGCAGCTTGGCCGACAGGGCCGGCCCGGGCCCACGGGTTTCCGCCAGGCCCGCGGCCAGCCCGGCGGCGGCAACCACGGCCAGCGCGGCCAGCGGGGAAGCGGCCACCGCCGCGCCCAGGGCACATGCGGCCGTGCCGCCCACGCCGACCGAGCCGAGGGCCGAGAGGCGGTCGCTGGCGGTGCCGGCGCGGTCCGCGAGGCAGGTCCAGAGCGAGGCCGTGGCCGCCCACAGGTAGCCAGGCTGGCCGGTCAGCCAGCCGATGCCGGCCAGGGCCAGGAACGAGAAGGCGTAGACCAGCCCCCGTTGCAGCATCGGGGTGTCGGGACGGGGCAGGTGCAGCGCGGAAAACATGTCGACGAAAGCGGGGCGGGGGCGCCGGTGGGGTACGAGCGATGGATCGACTCTAAGGCACGGATATGTTGCGACGCAACATATCGCGTCCTCCGTCATGTTTCGCACCGCCTTGGTGCGAGCCTGCCTTGCTGCGGTGCGCAAAATACGCGCGCCGCGCCCGCATGGGGCAGGCTGGTCTCCAGACGCCGGTACATCGGCGTTTGAGCGCGAATTGCCGCCGCAGGGCCGAATTTCGGGCAAAAAAAACCCGCGCAGTTCATGCGCGGGTTGGAATCCACCGAGGTGGTGGAGGAGACAGACTCCACTATATACGATTTGTTGCGACGCACCAAGCGCGACGTTATTCAAGCGTGTATTGCTCCACAAACATGTTGCTTTTTCACAACGAAGCAGGGGCTGGCAATACAGAGGCTGGATTTTTCGTTCGATGCCTGCGGCCTTCGCCCGCTGGGAGTCGGGCACTCAGGTGAAGAACAGGTAGGCAATGGCCACCGCCGCGCAGAGGCCGGCTAAGTCGGCGAACAGGGCGCAGGCGAGCGCGTGCCGCGTATTGCGGATGTTGACGCTGCCGAAATAGACGGCCAGCACATAGAAGGTGGTTTCGGTCGAACCCTGGATGATGGCGGCGAGCTTGCCCTGGAACGAGGCCACGCCATAGGTATTCATCACATCGATCATCAGGCCGCGCGCGCCCGCGCCCGATAGGATCTTCATCAGGCCGACCGGCAGCGCGGGCACGAACGCGGTGTCCAGCCCCAGCCAGGCAACGCCGGCGGCGAGCCCTTTCATCAGCACGTCCATGCAGCCGGTCACGCGGAACAGGCCGATCGCCACCAGGATCGCCACCAGGTAGGGAATGATCTGCACGGCCACGCCGAAGCCGTCCTTGGCGCCGTCGACGAACGCATCGTAGACGTTGACGCGGCGCACGGCCCCGCAGACCAGGAACACCACGATCAGGGTGACGATGAATCCGCTGCCGGCCAGCGCCGTGATCGTGCTGACCTGCTCGGGCGGAGCATGGCGCAGCCACAGGAACAGTCCGCCCACGGCGGCGGCCAGCAGGCCGAAGGCAGCCAGCACGGCGGGCTTGAGCAGGTTGAGCCGCTGCGCCCAGGCCACGGCCAGCAGGCCGGCCACGCACGAGACGCAGGTGGCCAGCAAGGTAGGCAGGAAGATGTCGGCCGCGTTGAAGCCAGGCAGGCCCTGCTTGATGGCGATGGCCTGGCGCATGGCGATCACCGAGGTCGGGATCAGGGTCAGTCCGGCCGTGTTCAGCACGATGAACATGATCTGCGCGTTGCTGGCCGTATCCGGGCGCGTGTTCAGCGACTGCAGTTCCCGCATGGCGTTCAGGCCGAGCGGGGTGGCCGCGTTGTCCAGCCCGAGCATGTTCGCCGAGACGTTCATCATCATGGCGCCCTGTGCCGGATGGCCCTGCGGCACGCCGGGGAAGAAATGGCGCAGCAGGGGGCTGACGGCGCGCGCGAAGACGTCCACCACGCCGGCCCGCTCCCCGATCCGCATGATGCCGAGCCACAGGCTCATCATGCCGGCCAGCCCCAGCGAGATCTCGAACGCGGTGCGGGCGTTGTCGAACAGGCTGGCCAGCATGGCGGGGAACACCGCGGTGTCGCCGAGCGCCAGGCGCACGCAGGCGACGATGAAGGCAAGCAGGAAAAAAGACAGCCAGACGATATTCAGTGCCATCGATGCGCCGGGGTTTGGGAAGATTCAGCTTCGCGCATCATAGCGTGCCGGATGGGGCGCCCGGGCCGCGCGCGCGCCGGCCGCGCGGCGCTTGACCCCGCGCAAGGGCCGGGTGCATGGCGGCGCGCAAAAATGGCCTCGCGCCGGTATACAATGCGAACAATATCGCCGTCGCGGCATTGCCCTTCGGGGCAGCGCGGCGGTCCCAGATCCCTTTGACTACCGTCCGCGACGGCGTGCCTGCGCGGCTCGCCCGGCGACGGTGTCTTGCCGACCGAAGCCAGAACCTATGTCCGACGCCCCTGGTACCGAACGCGCTCACGCAGCTTCGGATTCCGCCGGCACCAGCCTTGGCGCCCAGCATTCCCCCCTGTTCGCGCTCGTGACCGACACCCTGCGGCAGCGCATCCTGGCGGGCGAATACAACCAGGGAGACCGCCTGGTGGAGAACAAGCTTTCCACCGAGCTCGGCGTGTCGCGGATTCCGGTGCGGGAAGCGCTGCGCGCGCTGGCCGCGGAAGGCCTGGTGCGCATCGAGCCGCGGCGCGGCGCGTCGGTGGCGACGCTGTCGCCGAACATCGCCAAGGAAATGGTCGAGGTGCGAGCCACCCTGGAAGGGCTCAACGCCAAGCTGGCCGCGCAGCGGCGCGATCCGCGCCTGCTCTCCGAGCTCGACGACGTCCTGCG
>NZ_AQPL01000414.1:0-1443 GCF_000395345.1 Cupriavidus sp. WS
GCGCGATCCGCGCCTGCTCTCCGAGCTCGACGACGTCCTGCGCCAGGGCACCGAGGCGGCCACCAGCGGCCGGACCGAGCGCTTCGTCGAGCTCAACTCCCGCTTCCATGAAGTGCTGGGCAACATCGCCGCCAACAGCGTGCTGCAGGACATGGTGCGGACGCTGCGGGAGCGCACTGGCTTGCTGTTCGCGCCGGCCAACGTGCCGCGCGCGCGGCAGAACTGGGAAGAGCACGCGCAGATCCTGCAGGCGGTCATTGCCGGCGATGCCGATCTGGCCGCGCTGCTGGCGACCCGCCATGTCTACAGTGCGGCCAAGGCGGCCGAGGAACTGGCGGAGACGACCCCGAGCGGCGGAGAAGCCCCCCGCACTGGCAGCCCGGCCAAGCGAGGCGGCCGCACTGCCGCGAGCGCCGGCTAGCGCGGAGCCGCAGGCAGGCGTCGGGGCGCCTGGAAGGTATTCGGTATACGATGTGCTGAAAGCGGCACGATCAAAGGCCGGGACGTGAGTAACGTCCCGGCCTTTGATTTTATTGGGCATTTCCGCAACGGAAATGCACCGTTGCGAGGCATGGGCGTGCCCTGTTATGACGCGACGCACCAAAATTTGGTATACTATCGCTTCCGATGAACCACAATAGGGAATGACCATGAACTACCCGACGCCTTCCTATTTCCGGCAGTCGGTCGGCGAGCAACTGCTGGCCCACTACGCCCGGCGCGACGCCGTGCGCCACAGCACGCCGCTCCTGCCCATCCAGTGGAGCGCACTGCGCGCGCTGTTCCACCGCTCCGGCTCCGGCACGCAAAAGACCGTCTGACGGGAATCTCCCGCCTGCGCGGCGGTCAAGCCATCGCGGCGCCTCTTTTCTCCAGCAGGGACCGCAGAATGGAACGGTGGCAGCGCCGCTCCTGCTCGCAATAGCAGCCAAGCGAAAAGTTCGTCTGCCGCGACAGGGCGGCCAGCAGGTCCAGCGTGCGGCTGGCTTCGGGGTGCGCCATTTCCGCGCGGAAGTGACGCTCGAACTCGCGCCAGCCTTTCTCATCGTCGTCTTCCTGTATCGCCAGCGCTTGCGCGACGAGATCCGCCGAAGGCGAGAGTTCCGGGTACCAGACGTCGTAATAGTCGCGCGAAGCGAACTCCGCCTTGGGTACGCCGCGCGGCGGCCGGCGCACGGTGCCGATGCGAAGCCCCTCGTCGGGCGCGCGCGGTGAACCCAGCCTCACGATCCGGATCGCCATTGCCGTGTCTCCTCTATATATAGATGTGATGGAAGAGAAAGTATGTGGCATCCGCGCGCGAATGGGAGTGAGACGGGTCTGATTTGCGGAGCCTTCGCGCCGGCGCGAATTTGTATCCTCTGGGTCTCTTTTTGGACTGCAGAAAAATCCTCGCAGAAAACGCTTGCCAAGGCGGATGGGTGGCCTTAATATTCGCTCCCT
>NZ_AQPL01000415.1:0-257 GCF_000395345.1 Cupriavidus sp. WS
GGTGGCCCCTGTTCGAGCGCGGTGCCGAACAGTTGAAAAGCAATCCCGGTTCCAGCAACCCAACACACCCGCGCTGGGTCCACCACGCCCACCACGAAACCAGTGCCGGTGC
The DNA here is from genome assembly GCF_000395345.1 of Cupriavidus sp. WS. NCBI lineage: Bacteria > Pseudomonadati > Pseudomonadota > Betaproteobacteria > Burkholderiales > Burkholderiaceae > Cupriavidus > Cupriavidus sp. WS. Next base: position 113 of record NZ_AQPL01000415.1, read on the forward strand.
TACGCCGTGACCGCCCAAACCGGTAACGGCAGATGCCCGAACCAGCAGTGTGCCGGCCATCATAGGTCTGACCCCGCAACCCATACCGCCAGCCAGATCGTGGCCGCTCGCACCGGTAACGGCAGGATGCCAGCAGAACCACAGG
>NZ_AQPL01000416.1:0-22785 GCF_000395345.1 Cupriavidus sp. WS
TCGAACCGATAACGGCAGCAGGCTAGCAGAACCGCAGGCCCCACCACGAAACCAGAAACACTAGAAATCCCAACGTTTCTGCCCCTGCCGGCCAGGCAGCCCGCTTTCTTTGCCTACTTTCTTTTCGGGGAAAAGAAAGTAGGTCGCTCCGGGGGAGCGAAAGCCTTTGACTTTGACTTTGACTTTGACGTTCAGCCGTTGACGTTAAGCAGTCGACTTCGAAGCTAAATAATTAAATTCAAAGCCTCTGAATATAAACCGCCAAGAAATCCAAAACTCCCCCAATCAAAAAAATCTACTGCCGACCATTCCGCCGATTATCCGGCCACGGAGTATTGTAATTAGTCCGAAACGGATTGATATCAAGCCCCCCCCGCCGCGTATACCGCGCATAAACCGCCAGCTTCACCGGCCTGCACTCCCGCATCACGTCAACAAAAATCCTCTCCACGCACTGCTCATGAAACTCGTTATGGTTGCGAAACGAGATCAGATACTTGAGCAGCCCTTCCTGGTTGATCGGTGCGCCGACATATCGGATCTGCACGCTGCCCCAGTCGGGCTGGCCGGTGACGAGGCAGTTCGACTTGAGCAGGTGCGACACCAGCGTTTCCTCGACCGGCGGCTCGTCCTGGTTCGCGTGCAGCAGGTGCGGCGCGGGTTCGTAGATGTCGGTCTCGATGTCGAGGCGGTCGAGCTGGATGCCGTCGAGTTCGCCCATCTTCTGGCTGCCGAGGTCGGCCTCGTTTACCAGGCGGACCTGCACGGTGCCGCCGGTGGCTTCGGAGAGGTCGTGGTGCAGCAGTTGCTGCACGGCCTCGGGCGAGGCGATCTTGCTCTGGTTGAACGAGTTCAGGTAGAGCTTGAACGACTTGGACTCGACGATGTTCGGCGTGTCGGCGGGAATGATGAAGCTGGCCAGCGCGACCTGCGGCTTGCCTTTCAGGTTCAGCCACGACAATTCGTAGGCGTTCCAGATGTCCACGCCGAAGAAGGGCAGGGCGCGGCCTTCGGCCAGGCCGATCTCGGTGCGCTTGGGCTGGCGCGGGATCGGGAACAGCAGCGTGGGATCGTATTCGGTCTTGTAGGCCGAGGGCTTGCCCAGCGGCGAGTGTTCGGGGAGGCTCATGGGGGCTCCGGGGCGGTGGGTTTTCTCCCTCTCCCGCCGGCGCGGGAGGGGGGAGGAAGACCTCGGCTATCGGTCAGGTGGCCGGGCGGTCCGGCGTTTCGGCAAATCAGGACAGGAACAGCTTGTACACCGGATTCTCCGTCTCTTCCCAGTGTACGTAGCCCAGCGTGGCGAGGAAGGCGCGGAACGCGCGTTTCTCGTTCTTGGGCACCTGGATGCCGACCAGGATGTTGGACGTGTCGCCGCCCTGGTTGCGGTAGTGGAACAGGCTGATGTTCCAGTTCGGGCTCATGCTGGAGAGGAAGCGCATCAGCGCGCCCGGGCGCTCGGGGAACTCGAAGCGGTACAGCAGTTCGTCGTGCGCGAGCGGCGAATGGCCGCCGACCATGTAGCGGATGTGCTGCTTGGCCAGTTCGTTGTTGGACAGGTCCACCGTCTCGAAGCCGTGGCGGCGGAAGCCCGCGGTGATCTTCTCGTTTTCCGCGCGGCTGCTGATCTGCACGCCGACGAAGATGTGCGCGGTGCTGTTGTCGGCGATGCGGTAGTTGAACTCGGTCACGTTGCGCGTGCCGACCTGTTCGCAGAAGCGGCGGAAGCTGCCGCGCTCCTCGGGGATGCTGACCGCGAACACGGCTTCGCGCGCCTCGCCCACCTCGGCGCGCTCGGCGACGAAGCGCAGGCGGTCGAAGTTCATGTTGGCGCCGCAGGCGATGGCCACCAGGTGCTGGCCCTTGAGCTTCTCGCGCTCGGCGTAGAGCTTGAGGCCGGCCACGGCCAGCGCGCCGGCCGGCTCGAGGATGCTGCGGGTGTCCTGGAACACGTCCTTGAGGCCGGCGCAGATCGCGTCGGTGTCCACCAGCACGATCTCGTCGACCAGCTCGCGCGTGATGCGGAAGGTTTCCTTGCCGACCAGCTTGACCGCGGTGCCGTCGGAGAACAGGCCCACTTCCTTGAGTTCCACGCGCTTGCCGGCGTCCACCGAGCGCTTCATCGCGTCGGAATCCACGGTCTGCACGCCGATCACCTTGATCTCCGGGCGCACCGCCTTGATGTAGGAGGCGATGCCGGAGATCAGCCCGCCGCCGCCGATGGCCACGAACACCGCGTGCAGCGGGCCCGGGTGCTGGCGCAGGATTTCCATCGCGATGGTGCCCTGGCCGGCGATCACGTCGGGGTCGTCGAACGGGTGGATGAAGGTCAGCTTGTGCTTCTTCTCCAGTTCCGCCGCGCGGTTGTAGGCGTCGCTGTAGGAGTCGCCGTGCAGCACGATCTGCACCCATTCGCCGCCGCGCTCGCGCACCGCGTCGATCTTCACCTGCGGGGTGGTGACGGGCATCGCGATGATCGCCTTGCATTGCAGGCGCGCCGCCGACAGCGCCACGCCCTGCGCATGGTTGCCGGCCGAGGCGGCGATCACGCCGCGCCGCAGTTCCTCGGGCGTGAGCGAGGCCATCTTGTTGTAGGCGCCGCGCAGCTTGAACGAGAACACCGGCTGGGTGTCCTCGCGCTTGAACCACACCGAGTTGCCGGTGCGCGCGGACAACTGCTGGGCAAAGGTGAGATCGGTTTCCTGCGCCACGTCATACACTTTGGTGGTCAGGATTTTTCTCAGGTAATCGGTTTTGCGGGTCATCGTGGACAGCCAGGGCAGGGATGGCGAAACCGTCAATGATAAAGGATGGCGCGCCGCCCGATGCCTGCGTCGGCACCCGGCGCGCGCGCAGCGCGGGCCGCGCAGCGCGCCGGGAGCAGGCTGGCGCACGTGCCCGGCGCCCGCACCGCGGCGGTGCAGGCGCCGGCGTGGTGCAGCCCGCGCGGCCGCGCACCATGTAGGACGGCGCCCGGTGGACGCTGTCAAAACACTCTGATACGGTGTAGCGCAATGCCTCCCTTGCCTCTCATCGAACCCGACACGGCGCTGTTCCTGGATTTCGACGGTACGCTGGCGGACCTCGCGCCCCGCCCTGACCTGGTACGGGTCGAACCGGAACTGGTGGGGACCCTGCGCGCGCTGCACCGCCACCTGGACGGCGCCGTGGCGCTGGTGTCCGGGCGGCCCATCGCCGAGCTCGACGACTTCCTCAAGCCCCTGCAACTGCCCGCGGCCGGCGTGCACGGCGCGGAACTGCGCGACGCCGGCGGCCGCCGCCTGCGCGAGCCCGATCCGGGCGTGCCGCTGCTGCTGCCGCCGCTGCAGGCGCTGGTGGCGGCGCACGCGGGGCTGCAGCTCGAGCGCAAGTCCGTCGCGGTCGCGGTCCATTACCGCGCCGCGCCCGAGCTGGAGGGGCTGGTGCGCGACTTCGCCGCGCGCCTGGCCGCCGGCGCGCCCGGCATCGAGGTCCTGCACGGCAAGATGGTGGTGGAGCTCAAGCCGGCCGGCATCGACAAGGGCGGCGCCATCGACACCTTCATGCGCGGCCCGCCGTTCGCGCGGCGCCGGCCGCTGTTCGCCGGCGACGACATCACCGACGAAGCCGGCTTCGCGGTGGTGCGCCGCCTCGGCGGCCTGGGCGTGCTGGTCGGCGAGCGGCCCAGCGCGGCCACCGTCAGCGTGGCCGGGCCGGCGGCGCTGCGCTGCTGGCTGCACCGCTCGGCCAAGGCGCTGGAAGTCATGGCGGCGGCCGGCAACATGCCCACGGCGCCCACGGCGCCCACGGCGCCTACAGCGCCCGCTTCGCACGCTTCGCCTACGCCGTCCGCGCCACCCGCCGAGTCCGCCCCCACATCCACGACGACGCCTTGAGGGAGAAATCGCTGTGAGCCAATCATCCACCGAGGACAGCCAGCCGCGTGCCGCCGGCGCCACCCGCCACCATGCCGATCCCTCGCTCTCGCTGGGCATGATCGGCAACTGCGCGATCTCCGCGCTGGTCGACGGGCGCGGCCGCTACGTCTGGTGCTGCCTGCCGCGCTTCGACGGCGATCCGGTCTTCAACGCGCTGCTCGACCCGGGCGAGAACGCCGGCCACTTCGCCATCGAGATCGAGGATTTCCAGGAAGCGCAGCAGTGGTACGAGCCGAACACCGCGGTGCTGCGCACGCGGCTGACGGACCGCCACAACAACTGCATGGAGATCACCGATTTCGCGCCGCGCTTCTTCCGCCTGGGCCGCTATTTCCGGCCGACCACGCTGATCCGGCGCATCCGCCCGGTGCGCGGCGCGCCGCGCGTGCGGGTGACGGTGGCGCCGCGCTTCGACTGGGGCCGCGTGGCGCCCGAGATCACGCGCGGCAGCAGCCACGTGCGTTACATCGGCGACGGCATGACGCTGCGCATGACCACCAACGCGCCGCTGACCTATGTGCTGTCGCGCACGCCTTTCCTGCTCACGCGCAGCCTCGACTTCATCCTCGGCCCCGACGAGACGCTGCAGGGCGGGGTGGAGGAGATCGCGCGCGACTTCGAGCAGGAGACCACCGCCTACTGGCGCCTGTGGAGCCGCCGCCTGGCGGTGCCGCGCGAATGGCAGGACGCGGTGATCCGCGCCGCCATCACGCTCAAGATGTCGCTGTTCGAGGAGACCGGCGCCATCGTCGCGGCCATGACCACCAGCATCCCGGAGGCGCCCGGCAGCGGCCGCAACTGGGACTACCGCTTCTGCTGGCTGCGCGACGCCTTCTTCGTGATCCGCGCGCTCAACAGCCTGTCCGAGGTGGGCACGATGGAGGACTACCTGCGCTGGCTGTCCAACGTGGTGATGCAGTCCAAGGACGGCCACATCCAGCCGCTGTACGGCATCGGCCTGGAGCTGGAGCTGCCCGAGAGCGTGCTCGATCACCTCTCCGGCTACCGCGGCATGGGGCCGGTGCGCGTGGGCAACCAGGCGCAGGAGCACTTCCAGCACGACGTGTACGGCAACGTGGTGCTGGGCGCGGCGCAGGCGTTCCACGACCACCGCCTGCTGCACCGGGGCGGCGCGGCCGAGTTCCGCGTGCTGGAGACCGTGGGCGAGCAGGCGGTGCGCGTGTTCGGCACGCCCGACGCCGGCATGTGGGAGCTGCGCACGCGCGCGCGCGTGCACACCTCGTCGGCGCTGATGAGCTGGGCCGCGTGCGACCGCCTGGCCAAGATCGGCGACGCGCTGCAGCTGGCGGGCCGCGCGGCGTACTGGCGCCGGCACGCGGACGTGATGAAGGAGCGCATCGTGCGCGAGTCGTGGAGCGAGGAGCGCCAGGCGTTCGCCGAGAGCTTCGGCGGGCGCGAGCTGGACGCCAGCGTGCTGCTGATGGCCGAGGTCGGCTTCATCGCGCCGCAGGACGAGCGCTTCATGTCCACGCTCCGGGCGATGGAAGCCTCGCTGTGCGACGGGCCCTACATGCGCCGCTACGAGGCGCCCGACGATTTCGGCAAGCCCGAGACGGCGTTCAACATCTGCACCTTCTGGCGCATCGACGCGCTCGCCCGCGTGGGGCGCCGCGAGGAGGCGCGCGAGATCTTCGAGGCCATGCTGGCGGCGCGCAATCCGCTCGGCCTGCTGTCCGAGGACACCCATCCCGTCACCGGCGAGATGTGGGGCAATTTCCCGCAGACGTATTCGATGGTGGGCCTGATCAATGGCGCCACGCGCTTGTCGGCACCGTGGGACGCGGTGATCTGAGCCGGCGGGCGGGCCGCGGCGCCGCACCACAAAGGAAGACATGGGCAGACTAGTTGCGGTATCCAACCGCGTGGCCGACCCCCGCAACATCGCCGCGGGCGGGCTGGCGGTGGCGCTGGGCGAGGCGCTCAAGGCCACCGGCGGCGTCTGGTTCGGCTGGAGCGGCAAGATCGTGGAGACCGCGCAGGGCGGCACGCCGGGCGAGGGCGAGCTGCACATCCAGCAGGCCGGCAACGTCACGCTGGCCACGGTGGACCTGTGCCGCGAGGACCACGACGCGTATTACCAGGGCTACAGCAACGGCGTGCTGTGGCCGGTGTTCCACTACCGCATCGACCTGGCGGATTTCGATTCGGCCCACCTCAACGTGTACCGCCGCGTCAACCAGCTGTTCGCGCGCAAGCTCGCGCCGCTGCTGCGCCCCGACGACGTGATCTGGATCCACGACTACCACCTGATCCCGCTGGCGTCGGAGCTGCGCGCGATGGGCTGCGGCCAGCGCATCGGCTTCTTCCTGCACATCCCGCTGCCGCCGCCGCTGATCCTGGCCGCGATCCCGCAGCACGAGTGGCTGATGCGCGCGCTGTTCGCCTATGACCTGATCGGCTTCCAGAGCCAGCTCGACCTCGAGCATTTCTCGCGCTACGTGCAGCGCGAGGCGCAGGCCGAGCCGATGGGCGACAACCGCTTCCGCGCGTTCCACCGCACCGTGCGCGCGCAGGCCTTCCCGATCGGCATCGACGTGGACGAGTTCGCCGCGCTGGGCCGGGGCGACGAATCGCGCGAGACCTACGAGATGATGCGCGGCCAGTACGCCACGCGCCGGCTGCTGCTGGGCATCGACCGCCTCGATTATTCCAAGGGCCTGCCGCAGCGCCTGAAGGCGGTGCGGCAACTGATGGCGCAGTACCCGGAGAACCGCCGCAGCGCCACGCTGATCCAGATCGCCGCGCCCTCGCGCGAGACCGTGGACGCCTACGCCGACCTGCGGCGCGAGATGGAGGGGCTGTCGGGCGCGATCAACGGCGAGTACGGCGAGCTGGACTGGATGCCGGTGCGCTACATCCACCGCACCACCGCGCGCCGCCGCCTGCCGGGGCTGTGCCGCGCGTGCCGCGTGGCGCTGGTGACGCCGCTGCGCGACGGCATGAACCTGGTGGCCAAGGAGTTCGTCGCCGCGCAGGACCCGGACGACCCCGGCGTGCTGGTGCTGTCGCGCTTCGCCGGCGCGGCCGAGCAGCTGCGCGAGGCGCTGCTGGTCAATCCCTACGACATCAACGCCACCGCGCAGGCGATCCAGCAGGCGCTGCACATGCCGCTGGCCGAGCGCCAGTCGCGCCACCAGAAGCTGCTCGAGCGCATCCGCGCGCAGGACGTGCACTGGTGGCGGCGCGAGTACCTGCGGACGCTCTCGGAGTCGGACGGCAACTGACGCGACGACCAGACGGCCGGACGGCAACCGACGGCGCCGGCGCGGCGGCTGCCGGGCGTTCAGCCCGCCAGGTCGCCGGCCACGTCCACGTCGCGGAAGGCGCCTTCGTCTTCGGTCGGGATGCGGATCACCGGCTGGCTTTTCAGCAGCGCGCGCGCGCCTTCGTCGCCGTCGAGCGCGAGCAGCGCCTCGCGCCAGGCCGCGCCGAACCCCACCGGATGCCCGCGCCGGCCGTCGCGCCACGGCGCGGCGATGGCCCCGGGCGCGGTGACGGCCAGCGCCACCGCGCGGATCAGCTCCGCGGACAGCCACGGCATGTCGGCCAGCGCCACCACCCAGCCGCGCGCGGCCGGCGTGGCGGCGATGGCCGCGGCCAGCGCGGCGCCCATGCCGGCCTCGGCGGCCGGGGCCTCGAGCACGCGGCAGCCGGCCGCGCGCAGCTCGTGCGCCAGCGCCGGGTGGTCCGGGCGGATCACGGCCAGCGCGCCGGGCAGCGTGGCGGCCAGCGTGCGCGCGCTGCGCCCGGCCACGGTGTGGCCGTCGGGCAGCCGGGCAAGCAGCTTGTTCTGCCGGCCGCTGGCGTCGAAGCGGCGGCCGTAGCCGGCCGCCAGCAGGATGCCGGTGGGCGGCCCGGCGGCATCGGGCGCCGCCCCGCTCACGAGTCGACGCCGCAGGAGCTGGCCGGGTCGGCGGCCAGTTCGCGCGCGGCCTTGGCGCCTTCGACCTGGAGGATGTCGGGCAGCGAGACGTGGTTCTTGGCGGCCACCACCTCGGCCAGGATCGAGATGGCGATCTCCGGCGGCGTGCGGCTGCCGATGTAGATGCCGACCGGGCCGTGCAGGCGCGCGAGCTGCAGGTCGTTGAGGTCGAATTCCTTGAGCCGCTCGCGGCGCGCCTGGTTGTTGCGGCGCGAGCCGAGCGCGCCCACGTAGAACGCGCGCGTGCGCAGCGCTTCCATCAGCGCGAGGTCGTCGAGCTTGGGGTCGTGGGTGAGGGCGATCACGGCGCTGCGCTCGTCGAGCTTCATCTCCATCACGGTGTCGTCCGGCATGGTGCGCACCATCGTCACGCCGGGGATGTCCCAGGTCTCGGTGTATTCCTCGCGCGGGTCGCACACCGTGACCTGGAAGCCCAGCCCGACCGCGATCTGGCACAGGTACTTCGACAACTGCCCGGCGCCGATCACCAGCATGCGGTAGCGCGGGCCGTGGATGGTGAGCAGCGTGCGGCCGTCGAAGGCCAGGCCGTCGGTGGCCTCGGCGTGGCCGAGCGTGGCGCGGCCGCTGGCCATGTCCAGCGAGCGCGCCACCAGCCGGCCTTCCTCCACCGCGGCCAGCAGCTCGGCCAGCCCGCTGGCGGGGCCGAGCGGCTCCGTCACCAGTTCGATGGTGCCGCCGCAGGGCAGGCCGAAGCGGTGCGCTTCCTCGGCGCTGATGCCGTACTTGACGGACTCGGGGCGCGCGCCGGCGATGCCCTCGCGCCGCACGCGGTCGATGAGGTCATCCTCGATGCAGCCGCCCGAGACCGAACCGACCACCAGGCCGTCGTCGCGCACCGCCAGCATGGCGCCTTCGGGCCGGGGCGACGAGCCCCAGGTCCTGACCACCGTCACCAATAGCGTGCGGTGGCCTTCTGCCATCCAGCGCACGCTGCTTTTCAGGACTTCGAGATCCACGCTGTCCATGATCGTTTCCGCTTCGATTCACCGTTCTGTTCACCGGGCGCGCCGCCGTCGACGGCCGGCGCCCCATCCGTGGCGGTATCGTCCGCCGTTGTTGTCTCCCCCTGCGCCTGGGCTTCTGCCTGCGCCTGCGGGTCGCCGCCCAGCGCCGCCGTGAAGCGGTCGAAGAAGGCGTCGGCCATCTTGCGCGCGGCCGCATCCACCAGCCGCGAGCCGATCTGCGCGATCTTGCCGCCGACCTGGGCGTTGACCGTGTAGGTCAGCAGCGTGTGCTCGCCTTCGGGCGCCAGCGTCACGTGCGCGCGGCCCTTGCCGAAGCCGGCCGTGCCGCCCTGTCCGTCGAACTGGATGGTGTAGCTGTCGGGCGCCTGGATGTCCTGCAAGGCCATGCGTCCCTTGAAGCGCGCCTTGACCGGGCCGACCGCCGCGGTCAGCGCCAGCAGGTAGGCGTCGCCGAGGTCGCCGTCAGGCTCGATGCTCTCACATCCCGGGATGCACTGCTTGAGCAGGGCCGTGTCGTTGAGGGCTGCCCAGGCGGCCTGCTGCGCCACCGGCAATTGCCTGGTCTGTGTCATTTCCATGATGGGGCGGTCTCCTTGTCTTGTCTGCCGGGTCTTGTCTGCAACGGGTGCGTGGCGGGCGGCGCGTGGCGCGGCTCGGCCAGCAGCGCCTCGAGCGCGAACAGGCTGTCCAGGTTGTGGGCCGGGCGCAGCGCGTCCACGTGGGGCAGGATGGCCTGCACGCCACGCGCGCGCGGCGTGAAGCCGGCGTAGCGCAGCAGCGGGTTGAGCCACAGGATGCGGTGGGCGAAGCGGCGCAGGCGCGCCATTTCGGTCTCCAGCAGGCCGATGTCCTCGTGGTCGAGGCCGTCCGTGACCAGCAGCACGGTGGCGCGCCCGGACAGCGTGCGGCGCGCCCACTGGCGGTTGAACGCGGCCAGCGCGGCGCCGATGCGGGTGCCGCCGGCCCAGTCGCGCACCTGGCCGGCGATGGCCTCGACCGCCTCGTCCGGGTCGCGCTCGCGCAGCGCGCGCGTGATGTTGGTCAGGCGGGTGCCGAACAGGAACACCGAGAGCCGCTCGCGCGACTGCATCAGCGCGTGGCAGAAGTACAGCACCGCGCGCGAGTACTGGCTCATCGAGCCGGAGATGTCGAGCAGCAGCACCAGCGGCGGGCGGCGCTCGGCCTGGCGGCGGAATTTCCAGCGCAGCCATTCGCCCTGCTGGCGCACCGCGAGCCTGGCGCTGGCGCGCAGGTCGGCGCGCGGCCCGCTGGCGGCGGCGCGCAGGCGGCGCGTGCGCTCGGTGGCCAGGCGCGCGTGGCGCGCGCGGATCATGTGCCGCAGTGCGCGCCATTCCTCGGCGCCGAGCGTCTCGAAATCGCGCTGCGCGAGCCGCTCCTGCGCCGAGAAGGTGAGCGGGGCGCCGAAGCGTTCCCCGGTTTCCTCGTTCTCCTTTTCGCGCCGGGCGGCCCGGGGCGGCTGCCGCGCGGCCAGCGCGTCGGCCAGGCGGTTGCCGCGCCGCGGCGGCGGCGTGCCCGCGTCCACGCGCGGCAGCAGCAGCGCGCGCAGCTTGCCTTCCCAGTCGGGGTCGCGCCAGAACAGGTCGAAGGCGGCGTCGAACAGGGGCCGCTGGTCGGGGCCGCCGACCATCAGCGCGGCCATCGCCGCGCGCACTTCGTCGCGCCGGCCGATGTCGACGTATTGCAGCGCGTCCAGCGTATCCGCCGCGTGCGCCGGCGACAGGCCGAAACCGGCGTCGCGCAGCAGCCGCACGAAGTGCGCGACGTTGCGCGCCAGCATGGGCAGGGCGCCGGCGGCGGGCGTGCCGGCGGGCGTGGCGTCGGGGTGCAGCCTCGGCATGGCTCAGCCTCCCGGCGCGCCGGCCAGCAGCTCGGCCACGGTGGGGCCGTCCACGCGGGCGAGGTCGTCCTGGTATTTCAGCAGCACGCCCAGCGTGTCGCGCACCGACTGCGGGTCGAGCTCGCTCACGCCGAGCGCGGCCAGCGCGCGGCACCAGTCGATGGCCTCGGCGATGCCGGGCGCCTTGAACAGGTCGATGCCGCGCAGCCCGTGCACGAAGCCGATGGCCGCGAGCTGCAGCGCGGCGGCGGCCTCGGGTGCGCGCGCGGCGACGATCTGCAATTCGCGCTCGCGCTGCGGATAGCCCATCCACTGGTACAGGCAGCGCCGCTTGAGCGCGTCGTGCACCTCGCGCGTGCGGTTGGACGTGACCACGATCAGCGGCGGCTGTTCGGCCTGCACCACGCCGATCTCGGGAATCGACACCTGGTATTCGGACAGCACTTCCAGCAGGAAGGCCTCGAACGGCTCGTCGGCGCGGTCGATCTCGTCGATCAGCAGCACGCGCGGCATGCCGGGCGCGGCCGGGTCGGGCAGCAGCGATTCGAGCAGCGGGCGCTTGAGCAGGAAATCGTCGTGGTAGAGCGACTGCGCCTCGGGCCGCTCGCCGCGCGCCTCGGCCAGGCGCAGCGCCATGATCTGGCGCGGGTAGTCCCATTCGTAGAGCGCGCTCGACGCGTCCAGCCCTTCGTAGCATTGCAGGCGCAGCAGCCGCGTGCCGAGCGCGCCGGCGATGGCGCGCGCCAGCGCGGTCTTGCCCACGCCGGGCTCGCCTTCGAGGAACAGCGGGCGCTGCATGCGCAGCGCCAGGTAGAGCACGGTGGCGGTCTCGCGGTCGGCGAAGTATTGCTGCGCCTCCAGCAGGGCGGCGGTGTGGTCGATGGAGGTGGGGAGCATGGTGTTGGGGGCGCGGAGCGAGGCGGTGGGTTTGCGTGGGCTTGGTGGTGCTGCAGGCGCTGGCCCTCTCCCCCAGCCGCTCTCCGGCGTGCGGGAGAGGGGAGAAAACCGACGGTGCCTGCATTGCTGTCGGCGTGCTCCCCTCTCCCACTTGTGGGAGAGGGGTTGGGGGAGAGGGCGGGCGCCCGCCAGTGTGAAAGTGCCCGCGCGGCGTCAGCCGCCGCCGGCCTGCTCCACCGCCCGCGCCGCCAGCACCGGGATCAGGTGCGCGCGGTACTCGGCCGACGCATGCAGGTCGGCATTCAGCCGGCCCGCGTCCACCGTGACCGCGCGCGCCGCCGCCGGCGTGAAGCTGGCCGACAGCGCCTGCTCCAGCGGCGCGCAGCGGAACACGCTGTCGGCCGCGCCGGTGACGGCCACGCGCACCGCGTTGCCGAAGCGCGCCACCATCACGCCGACCAGCGCGAAGCGCGAGGCCGGGTTGCGGAACTTGACGTAGGCGGCCTGCCCGGGGACGCGGAAGCGCACGGCGGCGATCAGCTCGTCGGGCTCCAGCGCCGTCTCGTAGAGGCCCTTGAAGAAGTTGTCGGCGGCGATGTTGCGGCGGTCGGTCACCACCGTGGCGTCGAGCGCGAGCACCGCGGCCGGGTAGCACGCGGCGGGGTCGTCGTTGGCCAGCGAGCCGCCGAGCGTGCCCATCGCGCGCACCTGGCGGTCGCCGATGCCGCCGGCCAGCGCGGCCAGCGCGGGAATCGCCCTGGCCACTTCCGCGCTGGCGGCGACGTCGGCGTGGCGCGCGGCCGCGCCGATCACCAGCTCGCCGTTGTCCATGCGGATGTCGGCCATGCCGGCGATGCGCGACACGTCGATCAGCGCCGACGGCGCCGCCAGCCGCAGCTTCATCGCGGCCAGCAGGCTCTGGCCGCCGCCGAGGAACTTGGCGTCGGGGTCGCGCTTGAGCGCGGCCACCGCGGCCCTGGCATCCGCGGCGCGTTCGAAATGGAATGCGTACATGGTCTGCCTCCGGTTCAGTTGGCGCCTTGCGCGTGGTGGTCCGCCTGCCGGATCGCCTGCCATACGCGGTGCGGGGTGGCGGGCATCTGGATGTCGCGCACGCCCAGCGGCGCGAGCGCATCGACCAGCGCGTTGATGAAGGCCGGCGGCGAGCCGATCGCGCCGGCCTCGCCGCAGCCCTTCACGCCGAGCGGGTTGTGCGTGCAGGGCGTGCCCTTGGCGGTCTCCACCGTGAAGTCCGGCAGGTCGGCGGCGCGCGGCATGGCGTAGTCCATGTAGGAGCCGGTCAGCAACTGGCCGCTGTCGTCGTCGTAGATGCACTGCTCCAGCATGGCCTGCCCGAGGCCCTGGCCGATGCCGCCGTGCACCTGGCCTTCGACGATCATCGGGTTGATGATGTTGCCGAAGTCGTCCACGGCGGTGAACTTGACCACCTGGCTCTCGCCGGTGTCGGGGTCCACCTCCACCTCGCACACGTAGGCGCCGGACGGGTAGGTGAAGTTGGTCGGATCGTAGAAGGCGTTCTCGTTGAGGCCCGGCTCGAGCTTGTCGAGCGGGTAGTTGTGCGGCACGTAGGCGGTCAGCGCGATCTCGCCGAAGGTCTTGCTGCGGTCGGTGCCGGCCACGCTGAACACGCCGTCCTTGAACTCGATGTCGGCGTCGGACGCTTCCAGCAGGTGGGCCGCGATCTTCTTGGCCTTGGCCTCGATCTTGTCGAGCGCCTTCATGATGGCCGAGCCGCCCACCGCCAGCGAGCGCGAGCCGTAGGTGCCCATGCCGAACGGCACGCGGCCGGTGTCGCCGTGCACGACCTCCACCGCGTCGAGCGCGATGCCGAGGCGGTCCGCCACCACCTGCGCGAAGGTGGTCTCGTGGCCCTGGCCGTGGCTGTGCGAGCCGGTGAACACGGTCACGGTGCCGGTCGGGTGGACGCGGATCTCGCCCACCTCGAACAGCCCCGCGCGCGCGCCCAGCGCGCCGGCGATGTTCGACGGCGCCAGCCCGCAGGCCTCGATGTAGCACGAGTAGCCCAGCCCGCGCAGCTTGCCGCGCTGCCTGGCCTCGTCGCGCCGCGCCGGGAAGCCCTTCACGTCGGCGAGCTCCTGCGCGCGCGCCAGGCACGGCTCGTAGTCGCCGGTGTCGTAGGTCAGGCCGACCGGCGTGGCGTAGGGGAAGTCGCGGATGAAGTTCTTGCGGCGCAGCTCGGCGGGGTCCATCTTCAGTTCGCGCGCGGCGGTCTCCACCAGCCGCTCGACCACGTAGGTGGCCTCCGGGCGGCCGGCGCCGCGGTAGGCGTCCACCGGCGCGGTGTTGGTGAACACCGCGCGCACCTCGGCGTAGATCGCCGGCGTGGCGTATTGCCCGGCCAGCAGCGTGGCGTAGAGGATGGTGGGCACGCTCGAGGAGAACGTGGACAGGTAGGCGCCCATGTTGGCCACCGTGTGCACGCGCATCGCCAGGAACCTGCCGTCGGCGTCGAGCGCCAGTTCGGCCTTGGTGACGTGGTCGCGCCCGTGCGCGTCGGTGAGGAAGGATTCCGAGCGTTCGGCGGTCCACTTGATCGGGCGCCGGACCTTCTTCGAGGCCCAGGTCAGCGCCACGTCCTCGGCGTACAGGAAGATCTTGGAGCCGAAGCCGCCGCCCACGTCCGGCGCGATGATGCGCAGCCGCGACTCGGGCAGGCCGAGCACGAAGGCGCCCATCAGCAGGCGTTCCACGTGCGGGTTCTGGTTGGCGACGTAGACGGTGTAGCTGTCGTCCTGCTTCGTGTAGCTGGCATTGACCGCGCGCGGCTCGATCGCGTTGGGGATCAGGCGGTTGTTGACGATCTCCAGCGTGGTCACGTGGGCGGCGCGCGCGAACGCGGCGTCGGTGGCGGCGCGGTCGCCGTGGCCCCACACGTAGCTGGTGTTCTCCGGCACGTCGTCGTGCACCAGCGTGGCGGTGCAGGCGGCCTGCGCGGTGTTGACCACGGCCGGCAGTTCTTCGTAGTCGACCTCGATCTTCTCGGCGGCGTCCCTGGCCTGCTGCAGGGTCTCGGCCACCACCAGCGCGACCTGGTCGCCCACGTGGCGGGCCTTGCCCTGCGCCAGCACCGGGTGCGGCGGCTCCTTCATCGGGCTGCCGTCGATGCTGTGGATCAGCCAGCCGCACGGCAGGCCGCCGACCTTGTCGGCGGCGATGTCGTCGCCGGTGAAGACGGCGATCACGCCGGGCGAGGCCAGCGCCTCGGCCTTGTCGATGGCGCGGATGCGCGCGTGCGCGTGCGGCGAGCGCACGAAGTAGCCGTAGCTTTGCTGCGGCAGCACGATGTCGTCGGTGTACTGGCCGTTGCCGGTCAGGAAGCGATAGTCTTCCTTGCGCCTGACCGGGGCGCCGATCAGGTGCTGGTGTTCGGGTGCGTTCATGGCGGGTCCCCTTACTCGGCGCTGGCGGTGGCGGCGCCAAGCATGGCGGCCTGGCCTTCCTGCACGGCGCGCACGATGTTGTGGTACCCGGTGCAGCGGCACAGGTTGCCGTCGAGCTGCTCGCGGATGGCGGCGGCGTCGGCCCCGGGCCGGGCCTGGACCAGGGCGGTGGCGCTCATCACCATGCCGGGCGTGCAGAAGCCGCACTGCAGGCCGTGGCAGTTGCGGAAGGCCTCCTGCATGGGGTGGAGCTGGCCTTCGGGGGCCAGCCCCTCGATGGTGGTGACGCGGGCGCCGTCCGCCTGCAGCGCCAGCAGGTTGCACGACTTGACCGCGCGGCCGTCCAGGTGCACGGTGCAGGCGCCGCACTGGGCGGTGTCGCAGCCGACGTGGGTGCCGGTGAGGCGAAGCTGGTCGCGCAGGAACTGGACGAGAAGGGTGTTGGGTTCTACCTGGGCCTCGACGGCGCGGCCGTTGACGGTCAGGCGGATAGGAATCGCCATGCTTGTCTCCATGTGGGTGGACACGTGCATGACCAGAGCCGCGAATCCCGACATGCTGCGCGGGACTGGCCACGACGCGTTACTGCCGTTTGGTGATGTTGCTGCTGACGGCTATTTCGTGATGTTGGTACTGCGGTGCTGCGGCTGCCTGTTGACGCTGCCTGTTGACGCTGCTGGTTGACGCTGTCCGCCGCGGCTGCCGGCCGATGCGGCCTGTCGCGATTCGCCGCAATCCGCGCCGCCGGTAAGATGCGTGCGGACGACGGCTGCTGGCGACCGCTGCGGACGACCCATGCAGACGACGCATGCGCGCGAACGTTTGCCCGCGGCCGGTTCTAACAGTTAATCACAAATCACCGGCGCCTGCCATGCGGGTTGCCCCCCTGGGGCGGCCCGCGCGGCGGCGCGGAACCACAGGACCACTTTTGCCAATGGAAGGCTTCATCGACTGGCTGTTCGGCACCATCGCCCTGCCCAAGGTGGGGCTGCCGGCGATCTTCGTGGTCAGCCTGGTGTCGGCCACGCTGCTGCCGCTCGGCTCGGAGCCGGCGGTGTTCGGCTACATCAAGCTCAACCCGCACATGTTCTGGCCGGCCATCGCCGTGGCCACGCTCGGCAACACCGCCGGCGGCGCCATCGACTGGTGGCTCGGCTACGCCGCCAAGCTGGCGCTGGTGCGCTACCGCAGGCGCCGCCAGCAGCGCGCGCACGAGCAGGAGCACGCCGGGCACCGGCTCCATCCGCGCCACGCGCGCAAGCCGGCGCTGGACCAGCGCTATTTCCGCTGGATGCGCCGGCTCGGGCCGCCGACCCTGCTGGCGTCGTGGCTGCCGGCCATTGGTGATCCTCTGTGCACTTTGGCGGGGTGGCTGCGGCTGCCGTTCGGGCCCAGCCTGGTTTACATGGCGATCGGCAAGTTTCTGCGCTACCTTGCCATGACCGTCGCGCTGCTGACGGTGCCGGACAGCTTCTGGCACGGTATTGGTGCGGGCCTGCGCAGCCTGTTCTAGCGCGCGCCGGCCGGGCGGCGGCCGCCAGGCGAGGCCCGGCGGGGGTTCCAGGGGGGTATTCCATTCCCGCATGCTGCGGTGCGGCGAAAGCAGGCGTTGAAGTACAATTGCCCTTTAAAGACGATCCGGCGCACCGTCCCCGTGCGCTACAGGTAGCGGTCCCTCCCCATGAACGCCCCACTCGTGCTCGATGCCAAACTCGCCGCGCAGGATGCCCAGCCGCGCCTGCGTGAGATCCCCTATAACTACACGTCTTTCTCGGACCGCGAGATCGTCATCCGGCTGCTGGGCGAGGAAGCCTGGCGCATCCTGCACGAGCTGCGCGGCGAGCGCCGCACCGGCCGCTCGGCGCGCATGCTGTACGAAGTGCTGGGCGACATCTGGGTGGTGCGCCGCAATCCCTACCTGCAGGACGACCTGCTCGAGAATCCCAAGCGCCGCCAGATGCTGGTGAGCGCGTTGCACCACCGCCTGTCCGAGGTGGAGAAGCGCAGCGCCGCCGACCGCGCCGAGCATGCCGAGCCGGCCGCCGAGGACCGCTCCCACCGCGTCGAGCAGCTGGTCAGCTTCGCCAAGCAGGCCATCGAGGACTTCAAGCAGGAGTTCGCCGACGCCTACGAGCTGCGCAAGCGCACCCAGCGCGTGCTGGGCCGCGTCACGCAGAAGGACAACATCAAGTTCGACGGCCTGTCGCGCGTCTCGCACGTGACCGACGCCACCGACTGGCGCGTGGAATACCCGTTCGTGGTGCTCACGCCGGACACCGAGGAAGAGATCGCCGGCATGGTCAAGGGCTGCTTCGAGCTGGGCCTGACCATCATCCCGCGCGGCGGCGGCACCGGCTACACCGGCGGTGCCGTGCCGCTCACGCCGATGAGCGCGGTCATCAACACCGAGAAGCTGGAGCAGCTCGGGCCGGTCGAGCAGAGCGACCTGCCGGGCGTGGCGCGCAAGGTCGCCACCATCTTCTCCGGCGCCGGCGTGGTGACGCGCCGCGTGGCCGACGCGGCCGACCGCGCCGGGCTGGTGTTCGCGGTCGACCCGACCTCGATCGACGCCTCGTGCATCGGCGGCAACGTGGCCATGAACGCCGGCGGCAAGAAGGCCGTGCTGTGGGGCACCGCGCTGGACAACCTGGCGTGGTGGCGCATGGTGGACCCGGAAGGCAACTGGCTCGAAGTCACCCGGCTGGACCACAACCTGGGCAAGATCCACGACGTGCCGGTGGCTTCGTTCGAGTTGAAGTGGTCGGACGGCAGCCGCGGCCCCGGCGAGAAGGTGCTGCGCACCGAGACGCTCGCCATCGAGGGCCGCAAGTTCCGCAAGGAAGGCCTGGGCAAGGACGTCACCGACAAGTTCCTGGCCGGCCTGCCCGGCATCCAGAAGGAAGGCTGCGACGGCATCATCACCAGCGCGCGCTGGATCCTGCACCGCATGCCGGCGCACGTGCGCACCGTGTGCCTGGAGTTCTTCGGCCAGGCGCGCGACGCGATTCCGAGCATCGTCGAGATCAAGGACTACCTGGACGTGGAGTCGCGCACGCCGGGCGGCGCCGTGCTGGCCGGCCTGGAGCATCTGGACGAGCGCTACCTGCGCGCGGTCGGCTACGCCACCAAGAGCAAGCGCAACGCCTTCCCGAAGATGGTGCTGATCGGCGACATCGTCGGCGACGACCAGGACGCGGTGGCGCGCGCCACCTCGGAAGTCATCCGCATGGCCAACGGCAAGAGCGGCGAGGGCTTCGTCGCGGTCAGCCCCGAGGCGCGCAAGAAATTCTGGCTGGACCGCTCGCGCACCGCCGCGATCGCCAGGCACACCAACGCCTTCAAGATCAACGAAGACGTGGTGATCCCGCTGCCGCGCATGGGCGAGTACACCGACGGCATCGAGCGCATCAACATCGAGCTGTCGATCAAGAACAAGCTCAAGCTGACCGACGCGCTGGAAGCGTTCTTCGCGCGCGGCAACCTGCCGCTGGGCCGCAGCGACGACGCCAACGAGATTCCCAGCGCCGAGCTGCTGGAAGACCGCGTGCAGCACGCGCTGCAGCTGCTGCGCGAGATCCGCTCGCGCTGGATCTACCTGCAGGACCACCTCGACACGCCGCTGGCCAGCGCGCGCGCCGCGCTGATCGGCCACGGCCTGGGCCTGCTCGGCCAGGCCTTCGAGGCGCGCCTGGCGCAGCAGCCGGACGCCACCGTGTTCCACCTGCTGCAGGACCGCACCATCCGCGTGTCGTGGAAGAACGAGCTGCGCGCCGAGCTGCGCAACATCTTCAACGGCGGCGAGTTCAAGCCGATCCTGGACGAGGCGCAGAAGATCCACAAGCAGGTGCTGCGCGGGCGCGTCTTCGTGGCGCTGCACATGCACGCCGGCGACGGCAACGTGCACACCAACATCCCGGTCAACTCCGACGACTACGACATGCTGCAGGACGCCCATCGCGCGGTGGCCCGCATCATGGCGCTGGCGCGCTCGCTCGACGGCGTGATCTCCGGCGAGCACGGCATCGGCATCACCAAGCTGGAATTCCTGACCGAGGACGAGATCGGCGAGTTCCGCCAGTACAAGCAGCGCGTGGACCCGCAGGGCCGCTTCAACAAGGGCAAGCTGCTGCCCGGCGCCGACCTGCGCAATGCGTACACGCCGTCGTTCGGGCTGATGGGGCACGAGTCCATCATCATGCAGCAGAGCGACATCGGCGCCATCGCCGACAGCGTCAAGGACTGCCTGCGCTGCGGCAAGTGCAAGCCGGTGTGCGCCACCCACGTGCCGCGCGCCAACCTGCTGTACAGCCCGCGCAACAAGATCCTGGCGACCTCGCTGCTGGTGGAGGCGTTCCTGTACGAGGAGCAGACCCGGCGCGGCATCTCGATCAAGCACTGGGACGAGTTCTCCGACGTGGCCGACCACTGCACGGTGTGCCACAAGTGCGTGACGCCGTGCCCGGTCAAGATCGACTTCGGCGACGTGTCGATGAACATGCGCAACCTGCTGCGCAAGATGGGGCAGAAGAAGTTCAACCCCGGCACCGCGGCGTCGATGTTCTTCCTCAACGCCACCAGCCCGCAGACCATCAACATGACCCGCAAGGTCATGATCGGCTGGGGCTACAAGGCGCAGCGCCTGGGCCACGACGTGCTCAGGAAGCTGGCGAAGAAGCAGACCGCGCACCCGCCCGCCACGGTGGGCCGCGCGCCGGTGCAGGAGCAGGTGATCCACTTCATCAACAAGAAGATGCCGGGCAACCTGCCCAAGAAGACCGCGCGCGCGCTGCTCGACATCGAGGACAACGAGATCGTGCCGATCATCCGCGACCCGAAGCGGACCTCGCCCGAGACCGAGGCGGTGTTCTACTTCCCGGGCTGCGGCTCCGAGCGGCTGTTCTCGCAGGTCGGCCTGGCCACGCAGGCCATGCTGTGGCACGTGGGCGTGCAGACCGTGCTGCCGCCGGGCTACCTGTGCTGCGGTTATCCGCAGCGCGGCAACGGCCAGTTCGACAAGGCCGAGAAGATCGTCACCGACAACCGCGTGCTGTTCCACCGCGTGGCCAACACGCTCAACTACCTCGACATCAAGACCGTGGTGGTGAGCTGCGGCACCTGCTACGACCAGCTGGCCGGCTATGAATTCGACAAGATCTTCCCGGGCTGCCGCATCATCGACATCCACGAATACCTGCTGGAGAAGGGCGTCAAGCTCGAAGGCGTGACCGGCACGCGCTACATGTACCACGACCCGTGCCACACGCCGATCAAGACGATGGACCCGACCAAGCTCGTCAACGCGCTGATGGGCGGCAACGAGGGCGGCGGCAAGATCGAGAAGAACGAGCGCTGCTGCGGCGAGTCGGGCACGCTGGCGGTGAGCCGCCCGGACGTGTCCACGCAGATCCGCTTCCGCAAGGAAGAGGAGATGACCCGGGGCGCGGACAAGCTGCGCGCCGACGGCTTCGGCGGCGACGTCAAGATCCTGACCAGCTGCCCGTCGTGCCTGCAGGGCTTGTCGCGCTACAAGGAAGACGCCACGGTGCAGGCCGACTACATCGTGGTCGAGATGGCCAGGCACCTGCTGGGCCAGGACTGGATGCCCGAGTACGTGGCCCGCGCCAACGCCGGCGGCATCGAGCGGGTGCTGGTGTGATGGCGGCGAGCGCCGCGGGCGCCGGCAGGCGGTCGGTTCGCGCCCCTCTCCCGCGGCGGGGGAAGGGAGCAGGACGCCGGCATCGCGGAGGCATCGCGGCATGAGCATCGTCCCCGACTGCCCCCTCTGCGAAACCGACGGCGGCGAGCTGGTCTGGCGCGGCGAGCGCGCCCGCATCATCCTGGTCGAGCACGCGCGCTTCCCCGGCTTCTGCCGCGTGGTCTGGAACGGCCACGTGGCCGAGCAGACCGACCTGCCCGACGACGACCAGGCCTGGCTGATGCGGCTGGTGGCGCGCGTCGAGCGCGTCGTGCGCGAGGTGATGACGCCCGACAAGGTCAACCTCGCCGCCTTCGGCAACATGGTGCCGCACCTGCACTGGCATGTCATTCCGCGCTATCGCTGGGACACGCATTTCCCGGAAGCCGTGTGGGCCGCGCCGCAGCGCGAGGCCGACGCGGCGCGGGTGGCGGAACTGGCGTCGCGGCTGCCGGTGCTGCGCGACGCGCTGGCGCACATCGGGGAGATGGGCTAGGCGTGTCCACGCCATGCCGGCGCGCCGCGTTGTAGTGGCTGGGGAACCCGGCACGCGCTGCCGGCTTCTAAGAGGCTAATATCTTCCACGAGCGCAGGCCGACGGCCGTGCGTGACCTGCTTGCGCGAAAGGTGCCATGTCCACACCGACTTCCGTTACCGTACCCGGCCCGGCCGTGCCGGCCCGTGCCCTCAAGATCCAGAGCCGCCTGCGCGTGGCCGAGACCTGGGCGCTGATCAAGCCCTACTGGAAGTCCGAGGACCGCAAGGCCGGGCTCGGGCTGCTGGCCTTCGTGGTGGCGCTCAATCTCGGCATCGTCTACATCAACGTGCTGCTCAACGAGTGGAACCGGGTGTTCTACAACGCGCTGGAGCAGCATGACTACACCTCCTTCAAGGCGCTGCTGATCCGCTTTTCGTGGATCGCCGGCTTCTTCATCGTGGCGGCCATCTCGCGGCAGTACTACACCATGATGCTGCAGATGCGCTGGCGCACCTGGATGACCGGCCAGTTCATGGACCACTGGCTCAGCCACCAGGCCTACTACCGCATCGAGCAGACCCACGCCACCGACAACCCCGACCAGCGGCTGGCCGACGACCTGCGCTCGTTTACCGACGGCGCGCTGTCGCTTTCGCTCGGGCTGCTCAATTCGGTGGTCACGCTGCTGTCCTTCGTCGGCATCCTGTGGGCGGTGTCGGGGCCGATCAGCTTTGCGCTGGGCGGCACCACGCTCACCATTCCCGGCTACATGGTGTGGTTCGCGGTCGGCTACGCGGTGATCGGCTCGCTGATCGCCCACATGGTGGGGCGCCCGCTGATCGGCCTGAACTTCCAGCAGGAGCAATACGAGGCGGATTTCCGCTTCACGCTGGTGCGCCTGCGCGAGAACAGCGAGCCGGTGGCGCTGTACCGCGGCGAGCCGACCGAGCAGGCCGGCCTGCGCTCGCGCTTCGACCGCATCCGCGCCAACTGGAACCAGCTGATGCGCTATACGCGGCGGCTGACCTTCGTCAATTCCGGCTACAGCCAGTTCGCCATCATCTTCCCGCTGATCGTGGCGGCGCCGCGCTACTTCGCCGGCAAGATGACGCTGGGCGGGCTGATGCAGATGAGCTCCGCGTTCGGCCAGGTGCAGGGCGCGCTGTCGTGGTTCGTCGACAGCTATGCCACGCTGGTGGGCTGGAAGGCCGCGGCCAACCGGCTGATCGACTTCGGCGACGCCATCCGCGTGGCCGAGCGCCAGGACCGGGAGCACACCGGCGTGCGCGACATCGAGGTGGACCAGGCCGACGGCGCGGCCATCCGCATCGACACGCTGGCGCTGGCGCTGCCGGTGCGCACCGGCAACCGCGGCGAGATCCGGCAGCGCCCGCTGGTGGCGCCGTTCTCGCTGCAGATCGCGCCGGGCGAGCGCTGGCTGGTGAGCGGCCCGTCCGGCTGCGGCAAGAGCGTGCTGTTCCGCGCGCTGGCCGGCATCTGGCCCTACGGCAGCGGCACGGTGTCGATGCCGCGCGCGGCGCGCATGCTGTTCCTGCCTCAGCGCAGCTACCTGCCGATCGGCTCGCTGGCCG